>NZ_JBSICD010000005.1:0-282839 GCF_058246155.1 Providencia sp. UF-183
GTGGTGGGCGATAGCGGGCTCGAACCACTGACCCCCTCCTTGTAAGGGAGGTGCTCTACCAACTGAGCTAATCGCCCAATCATTTATTTTTCATCGTCAACGGTGGTGGGCGATAGCGGGCTCGAACCACTGACCCCCTCCTTGTAAGGGAGGTGCTCTACCAACTGAGCTAATCGCCCCGTCGTCGATGGAGGTGCATTATAGGGATACGGAGTTCAGAGTCAACGCTTTTTCGATAGATTTTTTTCGTTCGTTGCAAAATTAATCAAGATGTTTCAATATTCGCCAGAAAAGCTGCCTTTTTAATCAATTACCTATATAATTTAGCGTTTTTATTCTTTCATAAACTGAAAATATATTTGCACCTCTGCATCAATTTCATTTTTTTGCCTCACTTTTCCATTTTCTTTTCTTGTATCTTCATAACTTGATTGAGGAATCACCACAGGATGATAGAATAGAGGCACATTTTAGCAATGCTGACAGACTTCACGCGTTTAAAGCTTCATACAGCATCACGATTAATCGTACCATGCTGCATACATTAGCCTTCTATCTATTCAACCGTGAACTCTTAAGCGCTTCAAAAACAATGTTTTGCAATTAAGGCAATCTCGATGAGTAAAATCAAAACCCGTTTTGCACCAAGCCCAACTGGCTATTTGCACGTTGGTGGTGCACGTACCGCTCTGTATTCCTGGTTATTTAGTCGCCACAATCAGGGCGAATTTGTCCTGCGAATTGAAGACACCGACTTAGAACGTTCAACTCAGGAAGCTATCGATGCCATTATGGACGGTATGAACTGGTTGAATTTAAATTGGGATGAAGGCCCTTATTATCAAACTAAGCGTTTTGACCGTTATAACGCAGTGATTGATCAAATGTTAGAAGCAGGTACTGCTTACCGCTGTTTTTGCTCAAAAGAACGCTTAGAAGCACTGCGTGAAGAGCAAATGGCGAATAATGAAAAGCCTCGTTATGACGGTTGCTGCCGCGACCATGCGCATAACCACACAGCTGATGAACCGCATGTTGTTCGTTTCCGCAACCCACAAGACGGTTCTGTGATTTTTGATGATAAAATTCGTGGCCCAATTGAATTTAGCAACCAAGAGTTAGATGATTTAATTATTCGTCGTACTGATGGCTCACCAACGTATAACTTCTGTGTTGTTATTGATGACTGGGACATGGAAATTACGCACGTTATTCGTGGCGAAGATCATATCAACAACACGCCTCGCCAAATCAATATCCTAAAAGCATTAGGTGCGCCAGTACCTGTGTATGCTCACGTTTCAATGATTTTAGGTGATGATGGCAAAAAACTGTCTAAACGCCATGGTGCAGTTAGCGTCATGCAATACCGTGATGATGGTTACCTGCCACAAGCGCTACTGAACTATTTAGTGCGTCTGGGTTGGTCCCACGGTGACCAAGAAATTTTTACCATTGACGAAATGAAGGAGTTTTTCAGCCTTGATGCTATTAGCAAATCAGCAAGTGCATTTAATACTGAAAAGCTGCAATGGTTAAACCATCATTACATCAATACATTACCTGCTGAAGAAGTGGCGGTGTACCTTGCATGGCATATTGAGCAGCAAAATATTGATACCAGCAATGGTCCACAATTAGTTGAGCTAATCAAATTACTGGGTGAACGTTGTAAGACGCTGAAAGAAATGGCTGAATCTTGCCATTACTTCTACCAAGACTTTGAAGAATTCGATGCTGATGCAGCGAAAAAACACCTGCGCCCTGTTGCTCGCCAGCCATTAGAAGTGGTTAAAGATAAATTAGCCGCAATCACTGATTGGACCGCAGAAAATGTCCACCAAGCAATTGAAGCTACTGCAACTGAATTAGAAGTCGGCATGGGTAAAGTGGGTATGCCTTTACGTGTTGCTGTAACAGGTGCTGGTCAATCTCCGGGCCTCGATGTGACTGTCCACGCAATTGGCCAAACGCGTTCTATTGCTCGCATTGATAAAGCCTTAGCGTTTATTGCTGAACGCGAAGCATCTGCCCAATAATTGATGCTATCCCTGCCCTCATTTCTTGGGGGCAGTTTTTCCTTTCTTATGTTTATGCTTACGTTGATTGCAAAATGCTCTATATTTCAGCAATTAAACGGAAAAACCGATTATTTTATTGACACTCCTATCGAGCTTGAATATGATGCCTCCCGTCCAAAAGATTTTGTTTGGGGCTATAGCTCAGCTGGGAGAGCGCTTGCATGGCATGCAAGAGGTCAGCGGTTCGATCCCGCTTAGCTCCACCATATTTCGCCTTCCTTTATTAATTTCCTTTTGCTTCCGTTTTTATCCAATTTATAAATTTAATGATTTCTGGCCTTTCAATTGTTTCAGGCAGCATCACCAAATAATAGGCAAACCTAGCGGGCCATGGCTTATCAAGCACTTGCACTAAGCGTTTCTCTGCAATTTCTTGCATGGCATACTCTTTAGGTACCAACGCCAATCCTTGCCCAGCAATTGCAGCACGGATCAGCAAATAATCATCGTCAAATGCACTTCCGCGTTTTGCTTTTTCGTTGTATTCCACCCCATGAGCCGCCAGCCAAAGCGACCAATCCATACGGTCGTTATCTTGCAATAATGGGTAATTAAGACAGTCCTGAGGGGTTTCAATCACTGCGCTAAGCGGAAAATTTGGACTCATCACTGGCAATAAAACGGGGCTTATTAGCTGCTCACTGACTAAATTTGGGTAATTCCCTAGCCCATGGCGAATAGCAATATCGACTCGCTGTTGGTGCAAATTAACCAATGTTGCAGAGGCCTCAATATGCACTTCTATTTCAGGGTGTAACTGGGTAAATTTCCCCAAACGAGGCACTAACCAAGAAGCCGCGAACGAAGGAACTGTGCTAAGAGTGATCGTTTGTTCTTGCTGTATATTTTCAAGCACATACATAGCACCCTCGATTTGTTCAAACGCCTGCAACAATGCAGGGTAAACTCGTTGCCCCGCATGTGTTAACTCCATACTGTGATGACTACGCACAAACAAGGCTACCCCCACCCGCTCTTCTAACAAACGAATTTGCTGGCTAACAGCCCCCGAGGTCACACCAAGAAAGCTCGCAGCCTGCTTAATACTTTTATGTTTTGCCACTTCAGTGAAAGCGCGTAAGGCAAGTAAGGGGAGCACTGGATTCATAGTTTAGTTTTTCTAAATTCAAGTTGAGTTTATATGGTTTTATTTTCTTCATTAAAAAACCAATAATCAAAAGTAAATATCAATATATCCAGATAAAAACTAGAAGGCAACTATGCTTGAACTTTATACCGATAGCTCCCCAAATGGATTCAAGATAACCATAGCATTAGAAGAACTAAACTTGGATTATCACCTTAACCATATACAGATTTCCCGAGGGGATCATCAACAGCCTGCTTTTTTGCAGCTTAATCCTCACGGTCGTATCCCTGTCCTTCATGACCCACAAGCGGATATTACCCTATTTGAATCCGCGGCTATCTTACTGTACCTCGCAGAGAAAACAGGCAAACTTTTACCTAACACGCCTAAACAGAAATGGGAGGTCATCAAATGGCTACAATTTCATTCAGCCAGCCTTGGTCCGATTATTGGCCAGTGGGTCAATTTCGCAATTTTCGATAAATCAGTTAAACCAGATGTGGTTGAACGTTATTTCACAATGACACACAAAGCACTCAAGGTATTAGACCAACAATTGCAAAATAACCCCTTTATTGCAGGAGATAGCTATACGATTGCGGATATTGCTAACTTTGCTTGGCTACATATTGCGGAGGTGATTGACTTCGACTTTAGCCAACACACGCATTTATTTGAGTGGTACCAACGCATTGCAGCAAGGCCTGCTGTCAAAAAAGGCATTGCGCTCCCAGCCCCTGCAACTGAAGCATAGAATAGGAAATTCACTTGTGAATACAACGGCTTTTTTACCGAAAACGAAAGCATTACCTTCGACTTCATTTACTAACCATATTGGTTACCGCCGCATGTTCGCCCCTGATAAACTGACATTGGGGATCTTTCTTCCCTTACGATTTTATCAAGGAGATGAACAAGTATTAAAAGGGCAAATAGAACTAATTGAATATATTGACCAAAAGAATTTTGCTGCGGTCTGGGTACGAGACATTCCCTTATTCGACCCCATTTTTGGTGATGCAGGGCAACTTTTTGACCCACTGACTTATTTATCGTTTATTGCTGCCAGAACAAAGCAGGTTGCACTCGTCACCGGTAGCTCTATTTTTTCACTGCGCCACCCAATTGATTTGGCCAAAGCTGCCACCACTATCGACCAACTTTCTGGTAACCGCTTAGTGATGGGAGTAGCCTCTGGGGATAGAGCCATTGAATACCCAGCTTATGGGATTGATTACGAACAGCGGGCTGCTCGTTTTGCTCAGTCGATTGATTACTTCCGCCAGCTGATACAGCGCGGCTCTCTGGAAATTCAGTCACCTTTAGGCACAATAAGCCGCGCAGAATTGTTACCTAAACCGGTTGCAGGGCAAATTCCCTTAATTGTGACAGGTTCATCTGGCCAATCCAAACAATGGGTAGCGGATTACGCTGATGGTTGGCTATCCTACCCTGAAGCCACCAGCCACTCTGAAGGGGCAATCCGGCTAGGGCAGAAAATTGAGGCATGGCGCTCCCTCATTCCAAACAACGATTTCCGCCCACACATGACGAACGAATGGATTGACCTTGTAGATGACCCGAACTACCCAAGAACACCGTTGCGTGGAGGGTTTACCCTGCGTACTGGGCGCCACGGTTTGATTCAATTGCTTGAAGAATGGCAAGATGCGGGGGTAAACCATGCCGCATTAGGTATTCAATATTCACAGCGCCCAGCGGCAGAGGTTCTACAAGAAATGGCGGAGGATATTTTACCGCACTTCCCAAGCCACCAAGCAATACAAGGAAAACCTGTAGACTGGTAATGTTTAGTAGGCGCCTTATCTTGCTACATAAGGTGCCTAAAAGAATCACTGTGCTGTATAACCACCATCAATGGGAATAAATGCACCCGTTATAAAGCTGCTGTCCGTTGATAATAAAAAAGCCACCACATTAGCTATCTCTTCTCTTTTCGCCATCCGCCCCATTGGATGTGTCGATGCCATCCAATCTTGCGTATCCTGTGGTAGCATCGCAATATTCGGTGTTTCAACATAACCAGGCCCTACGGCATTAATCCGTATACCTTTTTTGGCATTCTCTAACGCAGCTGAGCGTGTAAGCCCTAATACCGCATGTTTGGCCGCAGTATAAGGTGCAATACCCGCTATCCCTGTCACACCATTGCAGGCAGATAAATTGACGATTGCCCCACCGCCGCTGCGATGAATTGCAGGTATGGCGTATTTCAAACCATGAAATGTCCCTGTGATGTCTGTTTCAATCACGTCATGCCATGCCTCTAATGGGTAATCCTCAATATTTACACCATGCGGGCCTGTCACACCTGCGTTGTTGACTAAAAAATGCAGCGCACCATATTTTGCTTCTATCTGCTTAATGGTTGATTGGAAATCCTTTGCATTTGCCACATCCATTTTTATTGCACTAATACGCTCCTCTGTTGGCGTAATTTCGTGGACGGCTCGCGTTAGGGCCTCTTCATGACGCCCTGTTATAACCACTGTCGCGCCTAATGAGTGCAGTTTTAATGCAATACCAAAACCTACCCCTGTAGATGCTCCTGTTACCAACGCGATTTGGTTTGTGAATTGTTGCATAGCCACCTCAATTATAATTAACTTTAGTTAACTATAATTAATTAACTAAAGTTAATCAATCACTCGTTTTCTTCTTAGTGCCAAGGTATACTTTCCCTGTTGAATAATAAGGAAGAATTTTTATGTCCCGTTCCCTTGAAGACGCATTATCATTGTTGCAATGCACACTGGTTGCACGCCGTGTCAGCTTTACGCCTGAACAAATTACGTGGGGACAATATGATGTACTGGAGATTTTGAGGCTTAAAGGGGATTTAACGCCAAGCCAACTCAGCCAATTACTGGGCATTTCTCGACAAAATTTATCGAAGTTTTTACGGGTATTAAAGTCTTTTGAGTTTGTCGAACAATATCAGTCTGAAGAAGACAAGCGGGAATTGATCACACGTTTAACAGACAAAGGGGCTCATTTTTTACAACGTGCGGCAACAGGCCGAGCAGAAAATGCAGTTAAAGTTAAAGCCGCATTAACGCAGCAAGAACAAGACATTTTTATTCAGTTGAGTCAGAAAATTACTGACGCTTTAGGGCATGAGTGATCTCATCACTTAGCCCGTTTTAACGGCTTTACTAACCCTTCTAACCCTTCAATTTTCAAACCAAGGGTCATTTCCATCAACTGCCCAAGCCGCCCAGCTGGGAACTCCCCTTTCTTATAAAACCAAAGAAGGTATTCTTCTGGTAAATCAATCAAAATACAGCCTTTGTATTTACCAAATGGCATATAGGTATTTGCCATATCGATAAGATCTTGCTTTTCCATTGTTGCCCCCATAAAAAAACGGCGTCCTAATGAACGCCGCTCTTAATCTAACACTTTTTTGCGAATTACAATACTAATCCGACAACTGCAGCAGATAAGAAGCTAACTAAGGTTGAACCGTATAGTAATTTCAGACCAAAACGCGCCACTGTGTTACCTTGTTTTTCATCTAACCCTTTGATAGCACCAGCGATGATACCAATTGAAGAGAAGTTAGCGAAAGAAACTAAGAATACAGACAAGATACCAACAGAACGCTCAGATAAGCCACCTGCGATAGCTTGCAGGCCATCCATTGCAACGAATTCATTCGTTACCATCTTGACCGCCATGATCCCACCCACTTGCAGCGCTTCATCCGCTGGGATACCTAAGATCCAAGCAAATGGATAAAACACATAGCCCAGCATAGTTTGGAAGTCGATACCGAAAATAGCAGAGAAAATACCATTAACCATTGCAATCAAGGCGATAAAACCAATCAGCATTGCAGAAACGATAATCGCGACTTTAAACCCAGCAAGAATATATTCACCTAACATTTCAAAGAAGCTTTGGCCTTCATGCAGGTTGCTCATTTGAATGTCTTCTTCACCTTCAGGTGGGTACGGGTTGATTAAAGACAACACCACGAACGTACCAAACATATTCAGAACCAGTGCGGCAACGACAAAACGAGGCTCCAGCATTGTCATGTAGGCACCCACGATTGACATGGATACTGTGGACATCGCGGTAGCCGCCATGGTGTACATTCTGCGCTCAGACATGCGGTTAAGCTGGTCTTTATAGGCGATAAAGTTTTCAGACTGACCCAGTAACAATGAGCTTACTGCGTTGAATGATTCCAGTTTACCCATTCCGTTAACTTTAGATAACACAGTACCGATGATACGGATCACAATCGGTAGGATTTTAATGTGCTGTAAAATCCCGATTAAGGCAGAAATAAAGATGATTGGGCACAGAACTTGTAAGAAGAAGAACGCTAAATTCCCTTCAATCATGCCGCCGAAGATAAATTTTGTCCCTTCTGCTGCGTAACCCAACAAGTGCGTAAATACCCCAGCGACACCCAGAACAAAAGACTCACCAATATTTGATTTCAAGAACAGGTACGCTAATGCAATTTGAATAACAAGCAGTTGAACAACATAGCGAGGACGGATCCCCCTACGGTTACTACTTGCTAAAATGGCAAGAGCAGCGATTACTACTAAAGATAAAACGAAATGCAGGATCGAGGTCATATGCGACTCCAACAAATTTAAGAATCAGTCTATGTGCATATTCTATGTAATAGGTAACATTTAAATGAGACAGATGTCACATTAATATGAAAACTAACTAGGTGTATTTTGCAAAAAGCAGAAGGGGATCACGTTTCAAACAGAGAGAAAGGGACAGATGACCTTTTTTGCACAGAAATTTAATTAAAAATTTAGTTTAGGTCTTACAACAACCTATCAGTGACTTAGTCACCTCACCTTAGTGAGATAACTAAGCCAAATAGAATATAGTTCACTATTCAATATTCAGCAAACGAATCAACTCATCTTCATCAATCACCTGAATACCTAACTCATTCGCTTTTGCTAATTTCGAACCGGCCGCTTCACCCGCAATCACCATATCCGTTTTCTTCGACACACTCCCTGCGACTTTTGCCCCTAAAGCCACTAGCTTATCTTTCGCTTCATCACGGGTTAAAACACTCATCGAGCCCGTTAATACCACGGTTTTACCTGCGAATGGGCTATCAATGTCGGCACTATTAACCACTTTCACTTCTGGCCAATGAATATTCGCTTTCGTGATTAAATCGTTAATAACCGCTTGGTTATGCGCTTCGTGGAAGAAATTTACCACATGCTTAGCGACTACATGGCCGATATCTTGTACGGTTTTTAAAGACTCTTCATCCGCAGCCATAACTGCATCTAATGTTGCGTAGTGCGCCGCCAAGTTAGCCGCTGTCGCTTCACCAACTTCACGGATCCCTAGTGCATAAATAAAGCGGGCTAACGTAGTTTGTTTAGACTTTTCGAGCGCATCAATCAGCTTTTGTGCAGATTTTGGCCCCATTCTATCCAACCCAGTTAACTTGCCTGCACTTAATTGGTAAAGGTCGGCTGGTGTTTGTACATATTCTTTTTCGACCAACTGGTCGATAATTTTATCGCCCATGCCATCCACATCCATAGCACGACGAGACACAAAGTGTTTGAGTGCCTCTTTACGCTGCGCACCACAAATTAACCCACCCGTACAACGCGCAACAGCCTCACCTTCAATACGTTCAATGTCTGAGCCACAAACAGGACACTGAGTTGGAAAGACGATTTCACGGCTATCTGCGGGGCGTTTATCCGCAACCACACTGACAATCTGTGGAATAACATCCCCAGCACGACGAATAATCACCGTATCGCCAATATGCACGCCAAGGCGCTCGATTTCATCTGCGTTATGCAATGTCGCATTACTGACAATAACCCCCGCGACTTGGACAGGCTCCAGGCGTGCAACGGGGGTGATCGCCCCCGTACGCCCGACTTGGAACTCCACGTCTTTCAATAACGTAATTTGCTCTTGTGCAGGAAATTTAAATGCCGTAGCCCAACGCGGTGCGCGGGAAACAAAACCTAACTCCTCTTGGATTGCAATTGAGTTGACTTTAATCACCACCCCATCGATATCAAACCCTAATTCAGGGCGAACTTGTTCGATTTGGTGATAAAAATCCAGTACTGCTTTATGGCCTTGGCGCAGCTGTACATAGTCACTGACGGGCAGACCCCACGCTTTAAACTGCTGCAAACGATCATAATGCGTGTCTGGCAACGTACCACCTTCAATCAACCCAACTCCATAACAATAGAATGTCAGAGGCCTTTTCGCGGTGATGCGCGGGTCAAGCTGGCGCAATGAGCCCGCAGCGGCATTACGTGGGTTAGCGAAAACTTTACCATCAGTTCGACGCGCTTCTTCATTTAACGCTTCAAACCCTTTTTGTGGCATAAAGACTTCACCGCGAATTTCCACACGAGCAGGAATGTTGTCTCCCGTTAAACGTAAAGGGATTGCACGGATAGTCCGCACATTCGCCGTAATATTTTCGCCAACAGTGCCGTCTCCACGAGTTGCTGCTTGTACAAGTTCGCCATTTTCATATAACAAACTCACCGCCAAACCATCAAGTTTCAATTCACAACAAAATGTGAGTTCATCGCGGTTTTTTAAGCGATCTCTAACGCGTTTATCAAAAGCCAAGTAACTCTCTTCATCAAAAACGTTATCCAAAGACAGCATCGGAATTTCATGGCGCACCGTTTCAAATGCGGACAAAGGTGCGGCACCGACACGCTGAGTTGGCGAATCGCTGGTGATAAGCTCTGGATTCGCTTCTTCTAGCGCCTTCAAACGCTGCATCAGTTTGTCATATTCCGCATCAGGAATTTCAGGAGCATCAAGTACGTGATATTGGTATTCGTGATGGCGTAACTGTTTTTTTAATTCTTCGATTTCGTTTTTGGTAGTCATGATCCACTCGTAAAGATAAAAAACCCCCAATCAAGGGCTGACGCCACAAGAAATCAGGCATATTGAAAGCCAGATTATTGATTTTCTGGCTCGGTGATAAAATTAGTTAATGTGGGTTTTTACCGTAAGTTCAACACCCAGCGCTTTCATCACGGCTAACGTGGATTTTAACGTAGGGTTACCATCTTCACTAAATGAGCGATATAACTGCTCACGGGAAAGCCCCGTTTCTGCCGCGATTTGGCTCATACCCTTAGCTCTGGCCACAATGCCTAACGCTTTCGCAATGTACGCTGAATCCCCTGTTTCGATTGCGTCAGCCATAAAAAATGCAATCTCTTCATCATCAACCAACGCAAGTGCGGGATCATAGGTTGTTAAATTACTCATCATTGTTTTCCTCCAAAATCCACTTCTTAGCGAGTGTTTTGGCTAATGTAATATCCCGTGATTGTGAGCTTTTGTCACCACCACAAAGGAGCAAAATTATCGTATTACCACGCTGTTGAAAATAAACGCGATAACCAGGGCCATGGTGAATTCGTAATTCACTGATCCCCTCACCAACTGGCGTTGCATCCCCTGCTAACCCATTAGCTAAACGAAAGAGGCGCGTCGCGATGATGGTCTTAGCCCTTTTATCTTTTAGCTTAGATGCCCATAAACGGAATGCTTCAGTTTGTTTAAGTTCTTTCATATCCTCAATTGTAGTTTAAAAACTACACCCTGTAAAGATAACCAATTTCACGTCATTCAACTTGTGCCAACCATGGCAAAAAGCCATACACGTGCGCCTCGTTCTTCATCCGTGGCAATCTATACTTTATGAATAATGCAGATATTTTACGTTTGATTCGAAACCTGATCCGTATTGGCATCGTGACCGCCGTTGATGCCCAAAAAGGCTGTCGGGTGCAAATGGGGAGTTTAGAAACAGGCTAGGCCAAGTGCATAAGGGTGGCAAATTCATAGGAAAGCCACAATGGGATATTTTAGTATAAACAAAATGAATAGAGCCCCTTATAGAAAGGGGCTAAAGCTAGAGATGGGGTGCATCGTGGATGTGGTGTGGCTACCGCCATACATACCCTTATGTAAAACAGTCAGTTTTAGCTAATAAAAACCCCCAATCAAGGGGGCTTTGTAAAACGCTTGTTTAATTTAGTGTATTTCTGATCCGCGCATGATACACCTCTATTTTTTGCGGTGTCAGCATCTTACGCTCATCATCTAGCACCACCCCGCCTGCATCAGATGCAATGCGCTGCGCTGCTTGTAACATCAGTTTAAAGTTTTGGCTCGCATCACCGTAGGATGGCACCATCATAAACATGGAAATACCCGGTGTAGAGAAATCAGCCATGGTTTCAGGGTCAAAAGAACCCGGTTTTACCATATTCGCTAAACTAAACAGGACAGGCCCAGTGCCTGACGGGTTTACATGACGATGGAAAATTTTCATTTCACCGTATTGGAAGCCCGCTTGAAGAATACTTTGCAGTAACACTTCGCCCTGCAATTCTTGCCCCTGATGTGCTGCTACATGAAGTACCAGGACTGTCTCCTTGCTATTTGTTGTAGCAGAATTTTCCTGTGGCTCAGTTTTCGTCTCAGTGTGTGGCGGCGTCTGTTCATGATGTACCGGTTGTGTCTCTTCTTGTAAATTGTGGGTGTCAATATGCGGTTCCGATGCATCATGATGCACCGGTTGAGTACGTATTTCAGGCTCAGCAGCAACCTCATCATTCATGTTGATGGTGAGCTGCTCCGGTACGTGCGGTGCTTGAACACGCTGTTCAGCTGGTTCATGATGAACAGGCTGCTCTGGCGTAGCACTCATTTTAATTTCAGGTTCAACTGATGGTAATGGCTGTATATTAGGTTCAACTTGAGACTCATTTTTTACCGGATATACAGGCTCAGTCGCAGCGGGTTGAACAGGTACCTGCTGTGTTGATTGATTTTCAGTAAATAATGCAGAATCATCATAATTCGATGAATTCTCCTGCGTATCATTTTTTCTACGTTTTACAGGTCTATCGCGAAATAACTTTGATCGCTCTTTACGGCTGGTCCATAAACCATGCAGTAATAAAGCGACAATCGCTATCGCACCTACGACCACTAATATTAGACGCAAATCCTGCATCGCTGATATCTCTAGTTGATGAATGAAAGTGCCATCACGGCGGAAACTACCTTAAGATTATTTCTCAATTGCTCTAAGTGCAACCCTCAGAACGATTTTCTTACAAGAAAGAGAATATTCCGCTTTCGTTTGCTGCTTTTTTAAGCGAATAATGGCTGGTCAGCCTAAATTCATATCTATATGATACAAGGTCAACCGAAAAGGAGAGAACAAGAAGTATGACCCAATCGACATTTTCGCCACAAAAAGACCACTCTGGTTTTTATTATTTTACACAAGGATGGCGACTAGTTACACGTCCTGGCATTAAACGTTTTGTGATTTTGCCCCTATTAGCAAACATTCTTTTCTTAGGAGGCGCATTTTGGTGGTTATACACTAAGCTTGGTGGCTGGATTGACCAAGTGATGAGCTATGTTCCTGATTGGTTACAATGGCTTAATTATCTTATTTGGCCTGTTGCTTTGATTTCTATTTTATTGGTATTTACCTACTTTTTCAGTACGGTTGCCAATATTATCGCTGCACCGTTTAATGGTTGGTTATCCGAAAAGCTTGAAGCAGAACTTACGGGTAAACCAGCTCCAGACGGTGGCATGGCTGATTTATTAAAAGATGTTCCGCGGATGATCAAGCGTGAATTTGTCCGTATCGGTTACTATTTACCGAGGGCAATTGGCTTATTAATCTTATTTTTGATACCCGGTATTGGCCAAACCGTTGCCCCCATCTTATGGTTCCTATTTGGTGCATGGATGATGTCAATCCAGTATTGCGACTACCCTTTTGATAACCACCGTGTCGGTTTTAGCGAAATGAAGCAAGCCCTTGCTAAAGATCGCATGAAAAACATTCAATTCGGAGGTGTGGTCAGCTTGCTGATGATGGTGCCGTTTATCAACTTAGTCATCATGCCTGTTGCCGTTTGTGGTGCAACATTAATGTGGGTTGACCGCTACCGTAGCCGCTACGCACGTTATTAATCTCTCTTTGCGCAGGTTTAATCGCCTGCGCAGTTACCTATTTTCTTACGCTATTCTGCCTTATTACCCATTCTTTAGAACTATTGGATCTAAAATAGCCTTTTGTTATAAGCTTAGACCTAAATCATATTTGCATTAATTTCTTCTTCACGTATGTTGAATCCATACCCTACTTTATAGTGAACGCCGAAGACTATTTTATTGGCTAACCGATTTTTTAAGGATATCCCATGAGCAAAATTTATGAAGATAATTCGTTGACCATTGGCCACACCCCACTTGTTCGTTTAAAGCATTTTGGAAATGGCAATATTTTGGCGAAAGTGGAATCTCGTAACCCAAGTTTCAGCGTTAAGTGCCGTATCGGTGCAAACATGATTTGGGATGCTGAGAAAAAAGGTATCCTGAATAAAGACAAAGAGTTAGTCGAGCCAACCAGCGGTAACACGGGGATTGCACTTGCTTATGTGGCAGCGGCAAGGGGCTATAAACTCACACTCACCATGCCTGAAACCATGAGCATCGAGCGCCGTAAGCTATTAAAAGCATTAGGGGCTAACCTCGTGCTGACCGAAGGTGCCAAAGGGATGAAAGGCGCGATTGCGAAAGCAGAAGAAATCGTTAACAGCAACCCGAAAAAATACCTCCTACTGCAACAGTTTAATAACCCAGCTAACCCTGAGATCCATGAAAAAACCACAGGTCCAGAAATCTGGGAAGATACTGACGGTAATGTCGATGTTATCGTTGCAGGTGTCGGCACAGGCGGTACGATTACAGGAATTGCGCGTTACCTGAAAAAGACCAAAGGTAAAGATGTGACCATCGTTGCCGTTGAACCTGAAACTTCTCCAGTGATTACTCAAGCATTAGCGGGTGAGGAAATCAAACCAGGCCCACATAAAATCCAAGGGATCGGTGCAGGTTTCATTCCCGGTAACTTAGATCTCACCCTGCTAGATAAAGTCATTCAAATCAGTGATGACGAGGCGATTAAAACCGCACGCGAGTTAATGGAAAAAGAAGGTATTTTAGCGGGAATTTCTTCGGGTGCAGCGATTGCAGCAGCGACAAAAATTGCAGCAGACCCTGTTTACAAAGGCAAAAATATAGTGGTGATTTTACCCTCTTCTGGTGAACGTTATCTTTCAACTGTGTTGTTTGCAGATATCTCAGCTGACTAGCATACTTTCGTTACATAATCGTTAAAAAAGCACCTCATAGGTGCTTTTTTTGTGGTACGGATCAAAGTTTAGCACGGATAGAGGTGATTTCTTATCTGGGGTTTAGTATTAAACATAGTAATTATTTTGCACCTCGAAATTAATCAAATTTTAGTCAAATGAACATACCTCTTAGAATGTTTTCGGCTAACCTAGATAATCACAATTTTGAGCGTGAAAAACAAAAAAGGGTTGATACAGCACAAAGTAGGAAACCTTTTTACAAGTTAATAATCTAACTTATACGCAAACCTAGTCGATTTCATCTACAATTGGCTGGGTCATTAAAAAAACGAAAGTTATTGAGGAAATACTATGTTCCAGCAAGAAGTCACTATTACAGCACCAAACGGTCTACATACTCGTCCTGCAGCGCAGTTTGTGAAAGAAGCAAAAGCATTCACTTCTGATATTTCTTTGATTTCTGGCGGCAAATCCGCTAGCGCAAAAAGCCTGTTCAAGTTACAAACGTTAGGTTTAACTCAAGGTACTGTTGTGACCATCTCCGCAGAAGGCGAAGATGAAAAAGAAGCCGTTGAATATTTAGTTAAACTGATGGGCGAATTAGAATAATTTCGCACGTAAGAGAACGCGTTTAATCGATTTCATTCTCTGTCCCTGAATGATTTCATTCGGGGATGTTTGCATAATCAATAAAACGCAGCGCAGTCTCTGCAACATCAGAACTCCCAGCACTAACAGCAGTAAGGTAATATTATGATTTCAGGAATTTTAGTATCCCCAGGTTTTGCTTTTGGTCAGGCTTTGATCCTCAAAGAAGATCCTATCGTTGTTAGCACAAAAAAAATCGCAGACGATCAGGTTGAAAAAGAAATTCAACGCTTCATTGAGGGGCGTAATAAATCCGCCGAACAACTGAGTCTCATTAAAGAAAAAGCCGAAAAAAATCTAGGAGCCGAAAAAGCTGAGATTTTTGAAGGTCATATCATGCTGCTGGAAGACGAAGAACTTGAGCAAGAAATTGTCTCTTTAATCAAAGGCGATAAAAAAACGGCTGATGCTGCTGTTTATTCCGTGATTGAAGATCAAGCTCAAGCCCTTGAGTCCCTAGATGACGAATACCTCAAAGAGCGTGCGGCTGACGTACGTGATATCGGTAAACGCCTGTTAAAGAATATTTTAAATATTCCTATTGTTGATTTAAGCGCTATTAATCAAGAAGTTATTTTAGTTGCTGCTGATTTAACCCCGTCAGAAACCGCGCAATTAAACTTAGATAAAGTTTTAGGCTTTATTACCGATTTAGGTGGCCGTACATCGCATACGTCCATCATGGCTCGCTCATTAGAGTTACCCGCAATTGTTGGAACAAGTGATGCCACCAGCAAAATTAAAAATGGCGATTTTATCGTCTTAGATGGTGTGAATAACACTATCCACCTGAATCCATCAGACGCAGAAATTGATAAACTCAAAGCGTTCCGTGATGATTATCTGCAAGAAAAAGAAGAACTGGCTAAATTAAAAGACTTGCCAGCCATTACGTTAGATGGTCATCAGGTTGAAGTTTGTGCCAATATCGGGACTGTGCGCGATGTCGCAGGTGCCGAACGTAATGGCGCTGAAGGCGTGGGCCTCTATCGCACCGAGTTCTTATTTATGGATAGAGACGCCTTCCCGACCGAAGAAGAACAATTCCAAGCTTACAAAGCGGTTGCTGAAGCAATGGGCAGCCAAGCCGTTATCGTCCGTACAATGGACATTGGTGGCGATAAAGACCTACCTTATATGAATTTACCGAAAGAAGAGAACCCATTCCTCGGCTGGCGTGCAATTCGTATTTGTCTTGATCGCAAAGAAATCTTACACTCACAGTTAAGAGCTATTTTAAGGGCGTCAAATTTTGGTAAACTGCGTATTATGTTCCCAATGGTTATTTCCGTTGAAGAAGTTCGTGAACTAAAAGCAGAGCTAGAAATGCTAAAAGCTCAGTTACGTGAAGAAGGTAAAGCCTTTGACGAAACAATTGAAGTTGGCGTGATGGTAGAAACCCCAGCCGCCGCTGTGATTGCTCGCCATTTGGCTAAAGAAGTCGATTTCTTTAGTATTGGGACGAATGATCTCACTCAATACACTTTAGCGGTTGACCGTGGTAATGAACTGATTTCTCACCTTTATAACCCGATGTCGCCAGCTGTTCTTAACCTAATCAAACAAGTGATCGATGCATCACATGCTGAAGGTAAATGGACAGGTATGTGTGGCGAGTTAGCAGGTGATGAACGTGCAACCTTATTGCTACTTGGCATGGGGCTGGATGAATTTAGTATGAGCGCAATCTCAATTCCGCGTATCAAAAAATTAATTCGCAATGCGAACTTTGCTGATACCCAAGCTTTGGCTGAACAAGCACTTGCTCAACCAACAGCGGATGAATTGATGAAACTTGTAGATACCTTTATCCAAGAAAAAACGTTATGCTAAGAACAGCACATTAGTTCGGTCCCATATAAAACGATTAGGAGAAGGTCCATGGGTCTGTTTGACAAACTGAAATCACTAGTTTCGGAAGACAAAAGTAGCAGTGGCAGTATTGAAATTATCGCCCCACTATCAGGCGAAATCGTCAATATTGAAGATGTTCCAGACGTTGTGTTTGCAGAGAAAATTGTCGGTGACGGTATCGCCATCAAACCTGCTGGCAATAAAATTGTTGCGCCAGTAGATGGTACAATCGGTAAAATCTTTGAAACCAACCATGCGTTTTCTATTGAGTCAGACGATGGTATTGAACTGTTTGTTCACTTCGGTATTGATACCGTTGAGCTCAAAGGTGAAGGCTTCAAACGTATCGCTGAAGAAGGCCAAGCGGTCAAGAAAGGCGATTTAGTCATTGAATTTGATTTAGCTCTGTTAGAAGAAAAAGCAAAATCTGTTCTGACGCCAGTTGTGATTTCGAACATGGACGAAATCAAAGAGTTAAATAAACTGACAGGTTCAGTGACAGTAGGTGAAACTGTCATTATGCGTATCAAGAAATAATTATCACGCATAATAATTGAAAAACCATCAGGTGGATAACCTGATGGTTTAACTCGTTCTAGCGTTTACTAATGAAAGTCTTATTTTTACCAAAAAAACAACATATTAAGAATCAAAAACGCCAGTCGATAAGTAACGGTCACCTCTGTCGCAAATAATCGCGACAATCACCGCTCCCGGATTTTCTTTTGCTACTCTTAAAGCCCCTGACACCGCACCACCGGAGCTCACACCACAGAAAATACCTTCATGCCTCGCAAGAGCTTTCATCGTCTCTTCAGCGTCTTGCTGGTTAACATCCAGTACGCTATCCACAAGTTCACCATCAAAAATCCCAGGAAGATACCCAGGTGACCAACGGCGAATACCCGGTATTTGGCTTTTTTCAGCAGGCTGCAAACCAACAATATGCACGTCTTTTGATTGCGATTTCAAATAACGGCTAACACCCGTGATAGTGCCTGTTGTTCCCATGCTTGATACAAAATGGGTGATCTTACCGTGCGTTTGCTGCCAAATTTCAGGGCCTGTTGTTTTAAAATGAGCAAGTGGGTTATCCGGGTTATTAAATTGGTCTAAGACTTTCCCTTCCCCATTTTTTTCCATCTCTTTTGCAAGATCTCGTGCTCCTTCCATACCGACGGAGGTGCTGACCAAAATTAACTCAGCACCGTAAGCTTGCATGGATGCTTGGCGCTCTTTACTCATGTTCTCAGGCATTAAAAGCTTTAATTTATACCCTTTTACCGCGGCAATCATTGCCAGCGCAATGCCTGTATTGCCACTCGTTGCTTCAATTAATGTATCACCCGGCTTAATTTCGCCACGTTTTTCAGCTTCACTGATCATGGAAAAGGCAGCTCTATCTTTTACAGAGCCTGCCGGATTGTTACCCTCGAGTTTTACCCAAATTTCAGCATCAATCCCTTGCGTCAAACGCTGAAGTTTTACTAATGGGGTGTGACCAATAAATTGTTCCAGTGTTGACACTTTCGCATCCTTATAATTTTTATTTATCGCTTAGAATTAATAGAAATAAGATATTACCCCAATAAACCTATGATTGGACATGAATTCTCTTCATATTATTATTAGAAAAATAGATTATCTTTATTACTCATACTGATATAGCTAATTGATATATTATATTACAATAAGTTTATAGAATTTCCAGCTATATTTCTTATTTTCATGGAAAATAATATACTTATATATCAATACATTAAAATAAAAAATCAACAAATGAAGCCCATTACCAATAATCAAGGTATGGGCAAATGAAAGGAGTGATATATGGCAGGAATAATAGAAATTAACACCGATAATGTTTAAATTATCGGTGTTATAAATAATGAAAGGTTATATTCATGCACTTTGTGCTAATTGGGGAAACACTAATTCTGTATCACCTTGATATATTTTTACTTCTTGACTGCCAAGAAAATAATGTTCACCACGATTAGGGATTGCTGTATTTGATTGCCAAATCACAGACAATGGGCCATTCCCCCACCCTATCGGTTGCACTGTCAGTTGCCAAAAATGCCCTCTTGGGCCTGATTCTGTCACTCTAACAGGCAAGCGGTGTTGTGCATCCACTTCAGGCTTCAATGAAATGTCCCATGGGCGTAAGAAAACATCTACCTCACCTTGATGAGCACTGGTATGGTTCAACGAAAATTCATAACCGTCAATCGCTAAAGCAGAGCCTTTGATCTGTGCGGAAATTTGGTTAACTTCGCCCATAAACTCCAGTACAAAACGGGTTTCTGGTCGCTGCCAAATATCATTTGGTGTGCCAACCTGCTCAATGTTCCCTTGACTCATGACCACGATCCTATCCGCAACTTCCATCGCTTCTTCTTGGTCGTGTGTCACAAACACGCTAGTAAATTTAAGCTCATCATGCAATTGACGTAACCAACGACGTAATTCGATACGCACCTGTGCATCTAACGCACCAAAGGGCTCATCTAACAATAAAATTTGCGGGTCAACGGCAAGTGCTCTCGCTAGCGCAACACGCTGTTTTTGCCCCCCAGAAAGTTGCGCAGGAAAACGCGAAGCTAAATGGGCTAATTGCACCATCTCCAGTAATTGCATCACCTTTTGCTTAATTGCTTGGGATGATGGTCGCTGCTTACGTGGTAATACTGTTAAGCCGAACGCCACATTATCGAATACCGTCATATGGCGAAATAACGCATAGTGCTGAAAAACAAAGCCAACGTGCCTGTCTTTCGCATGAATTTGGCTCACATCTTGCCCGTGAAAGCGCAATACGCCTCCACTTTGTTGCTCAAGCCCTGCAATAATTCGCAATAAGGTGGTTTTTCCTGAACCGGAAGGGCCTAATAAGGCCACCATTTCACCCGATGCAATATCCAGTGAAATATCGTTGAGTACTTGGGTTTTCCCAAAGAACTTGCCGATTTTTTCAATTTCAATACTCATGTTTAATGGACTCCTGATTCAGACTGCTGACGGCTTAAATGCCACTGTAAAGCACTTTTAAGAATTAGCGTAATAATGGCCATGAGCGCAAGAATAGCCGCAGCGGTGAAGGCACCGACCGTGTTATAGTCCTGATGCAATAGTTCAACTTGTAACGGTAAAGTGTAGGTTTCACCACGAATAGCGCCTGACACGACCGATACAGCACCAAACTCACCAATTGCCCGCGCGTTAGTTAACACAACGCCGTATAACAGCGCCCAGCGAATATTCGGCAATGTAACGCGCCAAAACATTTTCCAACCTGATGCGCCAAGTAATACCGCAGCTTCATCTTCTTGGCTTCCTTGGCTTAACATCAGTGGTACCAACTCTCTCACCACAAATGGGCAAGTCACAAATATGGTGACTAACGCCATTCCTGGCCATGAAAACATCAATTGGATATCAAAACCTTCAAGCCACCCACCAAGCCAACTGTTTGAGCCATAAAATAGCAGGTATAACAGCCCTGCGACCACTGGTGAAACTGCAAAAGGGATGTCGACCAATGTGAGTAATAATTGCCGCCCTGGGAACTGGAATCGCGTCACTAACCATGCCATCATCGTTCCAAAAATCAAATTAACAGGAACCGTAATCAACGCAATTAATACTGTTAATCCAATAGCATGAAGCATATCTGGGTTAGATAAATTAAGCAGAACTTCTCCTAACCCTTTTTGAAACGCCGTGATAAAAATCCAAATAATTGGGATCACCAGCAACAGGATGGAAAAGAAAATACCTGCGGCGATAAGAAACCATTTTCCCCAGTTAACCGGTGTCCGTTGGGCAGTTTGTAGCGGAGTAATTTGCGCCATTATTTCCCCCCCAACCGTTTACCAAAGCGACTTTGAACTAAATTGACACTGAATAACAAGAGTAGCGATACGGCTAAAATCACTGATGCAACCGCACTTGCCGCAGGGTAATCAAATTGCTGTAACT
This sequence comes from Providencia sp. UF-183, assembly GCF_058246155.1. Classification (NCBI taxonomy): domain Bacteria; kingdom Pseudomonadati; phylum Pseudomonadota; class Gammaproteobacteria; order Enterobacterales; family Morganellaceae; genus Providencia; species Providencia sp. UF-183. Next base: position 20,886 of record NZ_JBSICD010000005.1, read on the forward strand.
GGCTGAAAATCATTAAAGAAACCACTTCGGTTTGCCAAGCAATATTTCCTGCAATAAAGATTATTGCACCAAACTCGCCGAGGCTACGCGTGAATGACAAAACGGTTCCCGCTAGTAATGCCGGGGAAAGCTCTGGCATGATCACACGGCGAAAAGTTTGCCAGCGACTCGCCCCCAATGTTTGTGCAGCTTCTTCGTATTCTGGCCCGAGTTCTTCCAATACAGGCTGAACAGTGCGTACCACAAATGGAATGCTGGTAAATGCCATTGCCACGGCAATACCTAACCAAGTATTCACCACTTTAATATCAAACTGGTTAAGATATTGACCGTACCAACCTGATGTCGCAAATAAGGTCGCCAGTGTTAACCCAGCAACTGCCGTTGGCAATGCAAAGGGCAAGTCCACTAAACCATCTAGTAATGTTCTGCCTGGAAAGCGATAACGGGTTAAGATCCATGCTAATAACATGCCAAATACCGCATTAAATAAGCTTGCCACCAAAGCAGACAACAATGTCACTTTATAAGCCGCAACCACTTGCGGGTAGCTAATCACTGCCCAATATTGTTGCCATGTCATCTCCGACAATTGGATCACTAACGCACTCATCGGTAACAGCAAAATCAAACAGGTATAAAACAAGCTGCTACCTAGCGTCAGGCCAAAGCCCGGCAGAAAACGCTTTCCAGACCGATTCATTAACGGCGTCCTTGTGCCATTAGTTCATCAAACTCCCCTCCCGTTGAGAAATGCACATCCATCACTTTTGGCCAGCTCTCAAATTGGGATTCAACAGTAAATAATTTCGTTTCTGGGAATTTGCTTTTGTTCGCTTCCATTACCGCTTTGTCATTCACGCGGTAATTAAAATTAGTAATAATTTCTTGTGCTTGCGGGCTATATAAATAATTTAAATAGGCTTTTGCAACATCTTCCGTGCCATTTTTTTGCACGTTTTTGTCCACCCAAGCCACAGGGAACTCCGCCAAAATATCCACTGGTGGGACGATCACTTCGTAATCAGATTCACCGTATTGTGAACGGATATTGTTCACTTCTGACTCAAAACTTATCAGCACATCCCCAAGACCGCGCTCAATAAACGAGGTTGTCGCACCGCGGCCACCAGTATCAAACACTTCCACATTTTTAAGGAATTGCTTCATTTGCTCGCGTGTTTTCGCAGTATCGCCTTTGTTTTCTTGGTTAAATGCACCCCAAGCGGCAAGGTAGGTATAACGGCCATTGCCAGATGTCTTTGGATTTGGAAAAATCAATTTCACATCGCTACGGACAAGGTCATCCCATGTCTTAATCCCTTTCGGGTTATCTTTACGCACTAAAAAAGCCATCGTGGAATAGTAAGGTGAGCTGTTATTCGGTAAGCGTGCCTGCCAATCAGCGGGGATCAAATTCCCTTTATCATGCAAAATTTGCACATCTGTTACTTGGTTATAGGTCACCACATCCGCTTTTAGCCCCTGCAAAATCGCCAAGGCTTGCTTTGATGACCCAGCATGAGATTGCTTGATAGTTAATTTGTCATCGGGATGTGCCTCATTCCACTGCTTTTCAAACGTTGGATTAAGCGCCACAAATAATTCACGAGCAATATCATATGAACTGTTAAGAAGTTCAGCAGCGAACAGATGCGGACTTCCTAACAAAGATACGGTCGCTAAGCTAGCTAAAGCGGTTTTCTTAAAAAAGGTTGTTTTCATGTCATTCCCATTCGTTACTAAACCAAATATCTGTATGGCTTCACTGTAGCGGTTTTGGTTATAACTGTGTAGTTATCAATCAAGTTTTGATATATCAAATTGGAATAACAAAGAAACAGAGGAAATAAGCACTAAGATTTCATTAAGTATCAAATAGTTAAATACATGAAGCCTATTCAATGATGGAAGTAAAACTAAGGGAAAGGAAATCGCCGCATCCGTGCGGCAAGGAGTCATCTATAATGCAAGCAAGGTTTCAATCGAAGGCGCGTAGTAATAGCTGCCAGAAACCGCTTTCGTCATACGCAGTAAGTCATCATGTTTACCGTCTTTTTCACCGAACATGCTTAACAGTTGCTGTTCAATATTGTGTAACCTTGCGCAATAGGCGATGAAAAATAACCCGTGTTTACCGCTTGCTGTCCCATATGGCAAGCTGTGGCGCATCACGGAAAGCTCTTCACCGTCTTCTTCAATCACGACACGAGAGACGTGGGAAGTGACATTTCGAGCATCTTCATCCAGTTCAACGCTGTCTTTCTTCGTACGGCCAATCATTTTTTCTTGTTCATGTTCAGAAAAACGATCCCACTTTCTTAAATCGTGCTCATAACGTTGCACTAAAACGTAGCTTCCACCTTTATCGTTCCCTTCTTCAATCAAGGTAACTTCGGCAATTTCTTCCCCTTGTGGGTTTTCAGTGCCATCAATAAAGCCACTTAAATCGCGGTCTTCAACCCAGCGGAAACCATGAATTTCTTCAACGACATTGATGGACTTACCGAATGCTTTTAGTGCCGCTTGCGCTAATGAAAAGTTAATATCATGGCGTAAGGACTGAATATGAATGAACATATCGCGCTGAGTTGCAGGTGCCAGCCCTTTCCCGAGTGCTCGAAACGGCTTTAGTTCAGGTGCACTCTCTGCATGCCCCATTTGCTTCCACGTATCAGAACCAAACGCAATCACTGCACCTAGACGGTCATCTGGATACTGCGCCTGTAATTTTGTTAAAGCATCGACAAAGTTTTTGCAACCTGCTTTCACTTCATCAAGCGAACCTTCTTGCACCAATGCTTCAATAAAAATACCGAAACGACTGTGTTCTTTCAAAATACCACTTTGAGAATGAGACATACGGTAAACCTCGTAAAATGAATATGTTATCTAACCTATCTATTATCTAGGACGATATCACTATCGTACCTTATCGTCATCTTCTTCACCTTGTTTTAACGCAAGGCTTTATAGGTTTCGCTCTCTATTATAAGAAAGAAAATTTAACAAAGGGGAAATTTCTTTAAGAAATTTAATAGAAAAAATATCGGAGAGATAAAAAAATACCGTAAATGATTTAGCCACTTACGGTATTTTTTGAAGAAAACTTATTTATGCCAAAGAATTTGAGAGATTTCCCACTCTTTTAGGTCGTTATCTGACGGCATTAAATCTTCAGGGCCTTGCCATTTACCTGTAAAGCGATACACCACTTGGCTAGATTGTGGTGAATTACATTCCACTGTAGGGGCATTATCGACACGCTCACCTAATCCACACACGCCAAAGGCTTTTTCATAAATATCGCTAAATGGCGTACCGATTTTTGGCCCCCACTCCGTCACAACATTCGGGTCACTCACCACAATTCGTGAGACATAACCATGCTCAGGGCCAATAATTTCAACTTTAACTTTATCGTCATCAATACCTTGGAAAATCGTGACGACCTCGCCATTTTCCATTTGCATCCCATTACGGATGGCATAACGGTTATTCAGTTGTTCTTTAACAGTATCCGCCTGCATGGGGGTAAAATTAGTCACTTGGCCTAGACCAGAGCTGGACACCATAAGTGGGCTACTGAACCACGTTGATGGAGAGAAAACTTTAAACCCTGCACAGCCCGATAACATTAACACGGTGCCTAAAAGTGAAATTTTTAACGTTGGGGCAAACCACGCTGGGGTGTTTAAATTTGCATGTTGGGACATATCATCCTCTTTAATTCGTCGCATAATGCATATTGTGACAATCTATTTGCCGAAACATTCAAATCAATGGGTCAACAAATAGCAATTAACTTAGAAATCCGTTTCGTGTGTTAATTTTTTCGAGTAAATCAAGCGCTCAGGCTGTTCTTCTTCATACTGCATTTTTTCAAACATATAGATAGCGGCATCAGATTCTTCACTAACTAATAATTCTATCCTACCACACCCACGAGCAATCAATTTCTTTTCAAGACGGCTCACTAACGCATTTGCGATGCCGCGCCCACGATAATCAGGGTGTACAGCAAGATAAACGGCGGTGCCACGGATACCATCATAACCACCCATAATAGTGCCAACAACTTCCCCAGTTACTTCAGCAACTAAAAACAAGTCTGCACCACATTGTAATTTACGCTCGATGTCTAGCTCAGGGTCACCTGAGAATTCATTAAGGGAACAACGCTCCCATAATGTCAGCACCTCTTCATAATCACTTTGGCGGAAGATCCGTATTTCCATAACATTTGCCCGTTTAAACTAATCTTCCTGCCATTATCACTGGTTTTACAACACAATCAATATTCAATATGCCTTTTTTACCTTAAAGGGGTATACTTTAACCATTATTTTTTCCCTTTGGTTTTATTATAAAACAATGAATTACCCTGATATCGATCGTGTAAAAGCCTATTTGCAAAGCTTACAAGAGTCTATTTGCAAAAAAATCACTGAGCTAGATGGTAAGGAAACTTTTCTAGAGCAAACATGGGAGCGCGCTGAAGGTGGTGGCGGTCGTAGCCGTGTTTTAACAAATGGCACTCTATTCGAGCAAGCGGGTGTCAATTTTTCACATATCAAAGGTGCTCAACTGCCGGTCTCTGCATCCGCACACCGACCTGAACTGGCAGGCCGTAGCTACCAAGCGATGGGCGTTTCCTTAGTCATCCATCCTCTAAATCCATATATCCCAACCACACATGCCAATGTGCGCTTTTTTATTGCCGAAAAAGAGGGAGAAGCTCCCGTTTGGTGGTTTGGCGGCGGGTTTGATTTAACACCGTATTATGGTTTCACTGAAGATGTTGTTCATTGGCATACTGTTGCACGAGATTTATGCAGCCCCTTCGGTGAAGATGTTTATCCCAAATATAAACATTGGTGCGATGAATACTTTTTCCTGAAGCATAGAAACGAACCTCGGGGTGTTGGCGGTTTGTTCTATGATGACCTCAACCAAGGCGGCTTCGATCACTGTTTTAATTTTACCCAAGCTGTCGGTAATGGTTTTTTAGACGCATATGTACCGATTGTAGAAAAACGACGCGACTATCCATGGGGCGAACGAGAGAGACAATTTCAGTTATATCGCCGTGGTCGCTATGTCGAATTTAACCTTGTCTGGGATAGAGGTACATTATTTGGTTTACAAAGTGGCGGTCGAACCGAGTCAATTCTAATGTCAATGCCTCCACTTGTTCGCTGGGAATATGACTATCATCCCGCATCAAATAGTCCCGAAGAAAAACTCTATACTGACTTTTTAATTTCAGGTAAAGAGTGGTTATCACCATAATTAATAATATGCACTTATAGAGAAAGGTAGAAATATTGCGTTTTTACCTTTCTAATAAAATGCAGCAATCATTAACTTAGTTCCTTAGATATCATATAGTTACAAATAAAAAATAACCGATTATGATTCCATCTCACCCACTTGAAATGGAGTTATAACATGAGTCAAATCCTTGCCCGTTCATTATTATCCCCGTGTTTAGTATCAAATTTCATCGCTGAAAATGGTTCAAATGAGCTTAAATCTACCCTAATACACATTAATGATATGATGAGCCGCGTTTCTTCTGATGAAGAAGTTCAACGCCAGCGTAATTTACTTTCTCTGTGCAAAAATAATGCTTACAACCGTGTTATCCGTGATGCACAACAGCCTGTTGCACACCAAAGTCATCAACATTCTGATTTGCCTATTTGCCAACGTGATGAACTCTCAACCGATGAACATATGCTTTATGATGATTATAAAGTCATCATGACTGAAGAGGATGCCAAAGCACCATCAGCACCTGCTGGCCATGTTTTCAATTCTATCGGTACGATCCGCCAATTTTTCAAGGAGAAATTAAATATTGATCAAATGTTTGGTTGTGCTGCTGATATCAATGCGATTATTCATTTTGGAACAAACTACGCCAATGCTTTCTGGGATTCTCAAGCTATTTTCTTTGGGGATGGAGATGGAAAAACTTTTGGTCCATTCTACAATGACATTGACATAATCGCGCATGAACTTGCTCATGGCTACATTAGCTCAAAAGCCAATTTTAACTATATATTTCAATCTGGTGCATTAAATGAATCTGTTGCTGACGTTATCGGCATCATGGTCAAGCAGTTTATCAACAATGAAAGTGCTAGCACATCCAATTGGTTACTTGGGGAAAAACTGTTCATTGATAAAGTTAAAGCCCCTGCCCTGCGTTCTATGTCTAAACCCGGTAGTGCGTATTACTTTTCAAAATACAATAAAGACCCGCAAGTTGCTCATATGCAAGATTATAAGGATCTACCTTATACTATTGATAACGGTGGTGTTCATATTAATTCAGGTATTCCAAATCGCGCATTCTACTTATTGGCGACTGAATTAGGCGGTAATACTTGGGATGTTGCTGGGAAAATATGGATTGCTGCGGTGTCCGATCCTGAAATTACATCAAAATCTAACTTCAAACAGTTTGCAACCGCAACAGTGAATAATGCACGTAAACTATTTGGGGAAAAAGTGGCCTTACAAACACAAAAAAGTTGGGAAGATGTTGGGCTGGTACTCGATAAACCTTAATTGTTCACCACAAACCAATAAATTAAAATGTAATTAATTATCCAATCGTGTTTTCATTATTTATATAAAAAAGGCCGATGTTTAAGCACTGTAAATGCCCAATCACTCAGCCTTATATTGCAGTAAAATTTTAACTAAACCCACACGTTAACGCTTTTTCTTTTTACGACCCGGTTGTGTAAATTTTTTACGTGTAGGGTTTTCAGGTTTTGCCTTGGGTTTACTTCCTGTACTTTGTTTCGCACTACTACTTTTATTGCTTGTCTGCACTTTTTGTGATTTTTTCGGCTTAATATCTGATTCTGATTTTTCCATCATATCAAATAGTTCAATAAGCTCATCGTCGGTTAAATCACGCCATTCACCTACAGGTATTCCTGCAAGTCCAACATTCATAATACGAATACGCTCGAGTTTCGTGACTTCAAAGCCAAAATGTTCACACATACGACGGATTTGGCGATTAAGCCCTTGTACAAGGGTAATGCGAAAAACAAATGGCGCTTCTTTTTTGACCTTACATTTTTTGGTCATTGTGCCAAGAATAGGAACACCTGCGCCCATGCCACGGATAAACTCGTCGGTAACCGGTTTATTGACCGTCACAAGATACTCTTTCTCATGGGAGTTGCCTGCACGCAGAATTTTATTGACCAGATCCCCGTGGTTAGTTAAAAAAATCAGTCCTTGGGAGTCTTTATCAAGACGCCCAATCGGAAAAATACGGGTACTGTGATTAACATAATCAACAATATTATCTTTCTCACCACTTTCTGTCGTACTGACGATCCCCACAGGTTTATTGAGGGCTATCAAGATTAAGTCATCTTCATTACGCGCTTCAATCAGTTGACCATTTACTTTAACGATATCACCTGCAAAAACTTGGTCACCAATACCTGCACGTTTCCCGTTGATAAACACATTACCTTGCTCAATATAACGGTCGGCTTCACGTCTTGAGCAAATACCGCTTTCGCTTATATATTTATTTAGTCGTGTGGAAGAACGAGTATCCATAAATTCCCTCAATCATTTATGACCCGTCGACGCCATTGTTATTCATTATTGGCCGCACGGGTTTGCGCTTTAGTCGCTAAAATTGTCAAAAGATAATATAACAAAAAGCCGTAACAGGTTGATGTGTTACGGCTTTGACTTTCATTAAGGCAAAATACGCCTTAATGACATTCTAACGTTTTTTCAAATGCTGCATTAAACGCTTACGCTTACGTAATTGCGTTGCAGTTAGCTTGTTTTTCTTATCTGCATACGGGTTTTCACCCTCTTTAAACAGAATACGGATTGGTGTTCCCATCACTTGTAATGAACGGCGGAAATAGTTCATCAAATAACGTTTATAGCTATCTGGTAAATCAGACACTTGGTTACCGTGGATCACCACAATCGGTGGGTTATGTCCGCCTGCGTGCGCATATTTCATTTTCACGCGACGACCACGGATCAACGGTGGTTGATGCTCATCTTCGGCCATTTTCATAATACGGGTCAGCAATGCCGTACCAACACGACGTGTTGCAGATTCATAGGCTTCTTGAACAGATTCAAATAAGTTGCCTACGCCGCTGCCATGTAGTGCAGAAATAAAGTGAATACGCGCAAAATCCACAAAGCCAAGACGTAGCTCAAGCATGTCTTTAACGTGTTCGCGATCTTCCGGCTTCATCCCATCCCATTTGTTGACCGCAATCACCAATGAACGACCCGCATTCAGAATAAAGCCCAGTAATGATAGATCTTGGTCAGAAATACCTTCACGTGCATCGATAACTAATAAAACTACGTTAGCATCTTCAATGGCTTGTAACGTTTTGATGACTGAGAATTTTTCGACCGTCTCAGTGACTTTACCCCGCTTACGTACCCCAGCCGTATCAATGAGAATATATTCACGCTCATCACGTTCCATTGGAATATAGATACTGTCACGGGTGGTGCCAGGCATGTCAAATACAACCACACGCTCTTCACCTAAAATACGGTTTGTTAACGTTGATTTACCCACGTTAGGGCGGCCAACAATCGCTAATTTAATTGGTAGCGTTGTTGGGTCAAAATCATCTTCTTCGTCTTCAGCAAGCTCACCTTCGGCTTCTAGCTCAGCCCAGTATGCCGCATTTTCTTCTTCTTCCGTTAACTCAACTTCTTCTTCATCTTCACCAATAAATGGTTTCAATGATTGTTCGATTAGTTGAGTGACGCCACGACCGTGGGAGGCAGCGATAGGGTGAATTTCACCTAAGCCAAGGGAATAGAAATCACCAATTGCCGTGGTAACATCAATACCATCAGTTTTATTGGCAACTAAATAGGTTTTTTTCTTGCGACTGCGTAGGTGTTTAGCGATGCCTTCATCAGCAGGCATTAAGCCTGAGCGCGCATCAACCATAAAGAGTACGATGTCTGCTTCTTCAATCGCTTGTAAGGACTGTGCTGCCATGTGTGTTTCCACACCTTCTTCAGTCCCATCGATACCACCCGTGTCGATAATAATGAATTCATGCCCTTCAACTTCAGCACGCCCATATTTACGGTCACGAGTCAGACCAGGAAAGTCCGCTACTAATGCGTCACGGGTACGGGTTAAACGGTTAAATAACGTGGATTTTCCTACGTTTGGACGCCCTACCAGCGCTACGACGGGTATCATTCTTAGATGCCTCACAACTTTAATTAACTAAGGAATTCTGAGGCTTAAACTCAGAAAACAAAAAAACGAAACGGCTCCTGTTATCAGGAACCGTTTATTTTATCGATAAAATGGCGTTTTGTCAGGAAATTAACGCGTTAACAGATAAACTGTTCCGTTTTTCGCCTGAACCATGAGCTTATCACTCGCCACGACTGGACGTGCATGAATACCGGAGCTATTCAGTTTGTTTTGTGCAACAAAGCCCCCAGTGTTCATATCCAACCAGTGTAAATAACCTTCTTTATCACCAACAACAAGGTAACCATTATACATTTCTGGTGCAGATAACCCACGGTTTAGCAGTTCTTCTTGCGTCCACAGTGTTACACCATCACTTTTACGTACAGATAGCACACGGTCATTTTGGTCTACCAGATATAAGTTTTCACCGGATAACACCATGTTATTTACTGAGCCTAATTCGCGTTTCCACAGAATTTGCCCTGAACGCATATCTAACGCAGCTAATGTGCCGTTGTATGCAATCGCATACACTTTACCATCGTCAATGATTGGTGACATATCTACATCATTCAAACGACCAATTTCAGTTGAGCTGGTCACTTGTGAAATACGTTGCTGCCAAATCAGCTGACCTTGGGATAATAACACTGCACTAACACGGCCGTTATCACCACCGACGATTGCGGCACCAAAGGCGACCGCTGGCGCTGACTCACCACGTAAAGACAGTGATGGCGTATCCATGTTCACGGTCCATTTGATTTCACCGCTGTTAACATCTAACGCCTGCAACTGGCCATTGCTGGTGTGGATCATCACTAAGTCATTGCTAACCGTTGGTTTAGACAGCGCTTCACCAGCAACTTCCACATCCCAAACGACTTGTCCATCGTCTTTGTTCAACGCAATCACTGTACCGCGTTCAGTACCAATAAAGATTTTGTCACCATCAATGGTTAAACCACCAGACAGCAGCGCAGACAAATTAGCAGAAAGGAAGCCAGTACGCTTAGAGAGATCAACAGACCAAATTTCTTTGCCGCTATCGAGCTCTAATGCTTTCACTAAACCTTTACGATCAGCCGCATAGACTGCTGAACCATCCCAAACAGGCCCTAATTCAGAGTAAAATTGTTCAACACCGTTACCAACAGATTTATCCCAAACAATTGATGGGGTAAATTGATTCTCAACCTGTGGAAGTGGCGCCATAATGATAGAATCAGTTTCGCTGGAACAACCGGCAAGTAAAGCTGAAGCGACGAGGCCTATCAAAAGAGTTTTGCGCAACTGCATGTTTGTCGTTTCCTTTCTTCTTATGAATTAGATACGTTGTTCAATTTCAGAGTCAAAATACCTCTAAGAGATTGAGAACCTTCACTTTCTAACCCCTGTGCGTAAGCCGCTTTCGCACCGACTTTATCGCCCTTATGGAGTAAGGCATCACCACGGACATCCTGTGCCGTTGCTTGCCATGACTTACCTTTAATGTTCGCTACAGAAGCGATTGCTGCATCAGCGTTGCCTTGTGCAAGTTGCACTCGCGCTAAACGTAGATTGATAAGGTCTTGCATATCAACCGTTTTCGCTTTTGCTAGCGCGTTGCTTAATGCTGTTTGCGCATTCGCTAAATCACCTTTATCCACTGCGATTTGCGCGAGCTCCAGCCCCATCATGGCACTGTAAACATCATCCGTTTCAGCTGCAAATTTTTGTGCGGCAATAACACCCTGCTCTGAACCTGAGCGTAATTGGGTGTTAATGGTTTCATATTTTTGCGCACTTTCTTGTAGGATATTGACTTTATGAGACTGCCAATAGTTCCAACCGAATACCCCACCCACACCAATGACGAGACCAATGACTAATGGCGCGCCATAATTCGCGAAAAAGCGTTTAATCGCGTCAACTTGATCATTTTCGTTTGTATAGACTTCCACTTGTCTCTCCTTAACCTAATAGCTCAGTGATACGTGATGCCATTAGTTGCTGTGAAATGGTTTCTTGCTCGCCAGTACGCAAATCTTTTAGGGTAACTTGGCTATTATTAATTTCATCTTCCCCCAAGATCAGCGCAATTTTAGCGCCTTGCTTGTCGGCTCTTGCTAACTGTTTCTTGAAGTTTCCGCCACCATGGTTAGTCATTAACCGCAATGTTGGTAATTCGTCACGCACTTTTTCTGCAACCAAAAGAGCGGCTTGTTGGCTGTTATCACCAAAAGAGGCCAAGTAGACATCAGCAACTGAAGTGTCAGCTGTAAACTCAGGGTTCACTTCCTGCACTAATAACACCATGCGCTCCATACCCATTGCAAAGCCAACCGCAGGCGTTCCGCGACCACCCAGTTGTTCAACTAAGCCATCATAGCGACCACCCGCACACACCGTACCTTGTGAACCCAGTGCTGTCGTTACCCACTCAAAAACAGTGCGGTTATAGTAATCAAGGCCACGGACTAAACGCTGATTAACACGGTATTTAACTCCCGCATTATCCAATAATTTGCATAAGCCATCAAAGTGCTCACGTGATTCGACATCAAGGTAGTCAAACAGTTCCGGCGCATCGTTCAATAAAGTTTGAACATCTTGATTTTTGGAATCCAAAACACGTAATGGATTCGTGTACATACGACGTTTGCAGTCTTCGTCCAACTTGTCTTTGTGTTGCTCTAAGAATGCCACCAGTGCTTCACGGTAATTAGCACGCGCCTCTAAAGAACCAATGGAGTTCAGCTCTAGGGTGACATGTTCGCTAATCCCTAACGCTTTCCACCAGCGCGCTGTCATGAGAATGACTTCAGCGTCGATATCTGGCCCCGCTAACCCAAACACTTCAGCACCTAATTGGTGGAATTGGCGGTAACGACCTTTTTGTGGGCGCTCATAACGAAACATTGGCCCTAAATACCATAAACGCTGTTCCTGATTGTACAGCAGGCCATGCTCAATACCCGCACGGACACAACCTGCGGTATTTTCAGGGCGTAATGTCAGACTTTCTTCGTTACGGTCGTTGAAGGTATACATTTCTTTTTCAACAACATCCGTCACTTCACCAATCGCTCTGCGAAATAGCGGGGTCTGCTCTACAATCGGGGTACGAATCTCACTAAAACCATAACCCTGTAAAATATTTTTTAATGTTGCTTCGATTTTCTGCCATACACGTGTATCAGCTGGCAAGTAATCATTCATGCCGCGAATGGCTTGGATATTTTTTCCCACGTTCTTTCTCTATTTTCAGAATTACATTAGTTTGATTATAAGAGCGAAATATCATCAGGTTCAATCAACAAACAGCAAATCCTGATACGAATCGAGATTTATCCGTTGATTTGCGCAGTCCTTGACCGATTTCAAACACAAACACAGATAATAATTTGAATTGTGCTCTAAAAATTCAAGCTACAACAGATAACGATGCAGCTTGAAGTTATATGAGCAAATCTAGTTTTTTAAATTAATCTCGATTCGGTTGCTTTCGTCCATCATGGCCGCTTTAGCACGAATCTTCGCTTCTAATTGGTCGATAATTTTATCATTATCGAAGCGTTCTTTTTGGCGCTTACCATCTTCATAAAAACCGCTTTTGGTTTTAGCACCCGCAACGCCTAACGTTGAAACTTCGGCTTCACCTGGGCCATTGACCACACAGCCAATAATCGAGACGTCCATTGGTGTGATCAAGTCTTCTAAACGCTGCTCAAGTTCATTCACCGTGCCAATCACGTCAAACTCTTGTCGTGAACAGGTTGGACACGCAATAAAGTTAATGCCTCGAGAACGGATCCGTAATGATTTGAGGATATCAAACCCAACTTTAATTTCTTCAACAGGGTCAGCTGCTAACGAGATACGCAAGGTATCACCGATGCCTTCAGACAGTAACATGCCAAGGCCGATAGCAGATTTAACGGAACCCGCACGCGCACCGCCTGCTTCGGTGATCCCTAAATGCAGCGGTTGGTCGATTTTATTCGCCAGTAAACGGTATGAACCGACGGCTAAAAATACGTCAGAGGCTTTAACGCTGACTTTGAATTGGTCAAAGTTTAGCCTATCCAAGATATCAACATGGCGCATCGCCGATTCCACTAACGCTTCTGGCGTTGGTTCGCGATACTTTTCTTGAATATCTTTTTCCAGTGAACCGCCATTCACCCCTATGCGAATAGGAATGCCATAATGACGAGCACAATCAACAACTTGACGAATACGCTCTTCACTACCAATATTGCCCGGGTTAATCCGTAAGCAGTCCACGCCGTATTCTGCGACTTTCAACGCGATGCGGTAGTCAAAGTGAATGTCTGCGACTAATGGCAAGTTAACTTGTTGTTTAATCAGTTTGAAAGCTTCCGCTGCATCCATTGTCGGAACAGAAACACGCACAATGTCGGCTCCAACACGTTCAAGAGCTTTAATTTGGCGGACAGTAGCTTCGACATCAGTAGTGCGGGTGTTAGTCATTGACTGAACAGCGATAGGGGCACCGTCGCCTATTGGCACGCTACCTACATTGATACGGGTGGATTTGCGTCTTTTTATCGGTGATTCGTTATGCATTTTTCTTTAATTCTCCGAACGTCCATGTGCTCTTTGTTACCGTGGTATAGTGTTAACTATTGCTTCTATGCATTCCACTATACACAAGAAAGCAAACTATAACCTATCAAAAAAGATGTTTTCGGATATAGTTTGCTTCTTCTTTACAATTTATTTTTAAGCTTCTGGCAGCTTAAATTTCGCAGGACGTTTCGCTTTAATAAAGCGACTTAAGTCAACTGGATTACCTTGAAATTGAACAGTCACGTTAGCTGGCGCACCGATATTCAAACGATAAGGTGCTGTGCCATCGAGCTCCAGTTTATCGCCATTATTTTTCGCGCCACTGAATAAAATTTTATTGTTCGCATCACGGATTTCTAACCAACACTGCCCTGTAAAATTCAAGACTAATGCACTGCTACTCACTGGTGCAGGCTCTTCCGTTTGCGTATTTTGCGTTCTGTTTTGTGAAACTGTTGATTGAGGTGCATTCGGCAATGGAATGGTTCTCACGCTTGCTGGTTCAGAAGCAGTATTTGATGCAGTCCCCTCTGGAGCCAATGTTTCTGGCGTATTTTCCAGTGTCGCTGTTCCAACTGTAATGGAAGGATCATCGATTGGGTTAGGTAATTCAACAGGTGTTGAGTTGGTATCTTGTTGAGACAAAATCAAATCGCTTTGATTCGCCATCGAAACTAATTCGTCTTTTTGCGCGTTGTGGTCTTGCCACCACCAAATACCCACCATGGCTATCAAGATAATCACAATTAACCACGTTAGTTTCATTAACCAACCTTCGCGTTTTTTGCGTTTCTTACCCAGTGAGTAGCTTTGCATTGGCGACACTTTAGCCAGCGGGACAGGCTCTTCCACTTTCATAAATGCTTTAATGTCACTTTCTGGCACACCCACCATACGAGCATATAAACGGATGTAACCACGTAAAAAAGTGGGCTCAACACCAGCAGGAGCAATGTCTTCTTCTATCTCTTTTACCGTACTGATTTTAAGGCACAATCGTTCCGCAACAACATCTTGCGTTAGCCCCATGCGCTCACGTGCCTGCGCCAATAATTGTCCTACAGTGACACTAGTTTGTTCGGTATTATTTTCGATAGTCATTTGCTGGCAACACTATTTCCAAGTTAAAAAAATATAAAGCGAACATTCATAAGCTTTATTCGTCAGAATTTATCATAGTTTTGAAACAACAATTAAATTTATCTTATTGCTTTAACTATTGTAGGTGAACAAAGGCGTTTTGCCTAACGTAAAAACGCCTTGAAACATTACCTAACTCACTGATTGGATAATATCTATAAATCAGACTGATTTTACTTGGATAGGTTCCCCAGCTAAGCGTTTTTTCAACGTTCGCTTGGTTCTATCGATCACATCGCCAGCTAATTGACCGCAAGCTGCGTCGATATCATCACCACGAGTCTTACGAACTATAGTCGTAAACCCGTATTCCATCAATACTTTAGAGAAACGATCAATACGACTGTTCGAACTTCGACCATATGGTGCTCCCGGGAACGGGTTCCATGGGATCAAGTTAATTTTACTTGGTGTGTTTTTCAAGCATTCAGCCAATTGGTGCGCTTGTTCTACACTGTCATTCACGTGGTCAAGCATTACATACTCAACGGTGACGCGCCCTGCATTTGCATTCGATTTTGTCAGGTAACGATTCACACTATTGAGGAAAGTTTCGATATTGTATTTCTTATTGATTGGAACAATATCATCACGAATATCATCGGTTGGCGCATGAAGTGAAATCGCTAATGCCACATCAATCATATCACCGAGTTTATCCAACGCAGGAACTACACCTGAGGTTGAAATCGTGACACGGCGTTTTGATAAACCAAAACCGAAATCATCTAACATGATTTCCATCGCAGGCACCACATTGTTTAAGTTGAGTAATGGCTCACCCATTCCCATCATAACAACGTTAGTAATTGGACGGCGTCCACTGGATTTTAGTGAACCAATAATTTTTGCGGCACGCCAAACTTGGCCGATAATTTCTGAAACACGCAGATTACGGTTGAAACCTTGTTGCGCTGTTGAACAGAATTTACACTCGAGCGCGCAGCCCACTTGGGATGAAACGCACAAGGTTGCACGGTCAGCCTCGGGGATGTATACCGTTTCAACCAGTTGGTCGCCAACTTTGATAGCCCACTTGATGGTCCCATCTGATGAACGTTGTTCATCAGCTACTTCAGGGGCGCGGATTTCAGCCACTTCTTGCAACTTGGCACGAAGGACTTTGTTGATATCCGTCATTTGCTCAAAATCATCGTAGCAGTAGTGATAAATCCATTTCATCACCTGATCGGCACGAAATGGTTTTTCGCCCATTTGCGCGAAAAACTCACGCATTTGCTTGCGATTTAAATCGAGTAAGTTAACTTTTTGATTCGTTTTTTCTGGGGTGACAGAAATAGCGGAAGATGTTGCACATTGTGCATCAGTCGTCATATCGGACATGTGTATTGCCTCGTTGTTACACTTTCGGCAGTGCTGAGTTCAGCACGACGTAGATTTTGGTAGTCTTAAAAATATAAGCGCCCTGCTAATTATAGCAGGGCGTGGCATTGTACAAACTTTACAACAATAATGCTAATGCACTTTGATGTTGAGTTTATTAGCGCGGGCAGATTTCGTCAGCAGTGAAGAAATACGCGATTTCACGTGCAGCAGATTCTTCAGAATCTGAACCGTGAGTTGCGTTTTCTGTGAAGCTGTCTGCGTAGTCAGCACGTAAAGTACCTGCTAATGCGTTATCTGGGTTAGTTGCGCCCATCAGGTCACGGTGACGTTGAATTGCGTTTTCGCCTTCTAACACTTGCAGCATGATTGGGCCAGAAGTCATGAATTCAACCAGACCATCAAAGAAAGGACGGCCTTTGTGTTCAGCGTAGAAGCCTTCAGCTTGTTCACGCGTTAAGTGCATCATTTTAGCAGCAATGATTGAGAAACCCGCGCTTTCGAAACGGTTGTAGATAGCACCAATCACGTTTTTCTTCACAGCGTTTGGTTTGATAATAGAAAATGTACGTTGAACAGTCATAAATAACCTCTTAGCGATTTATTAGGCCTTTATTCTTTGCTCTTCCCTGTAAGTTAGGATGCAAGAACGTAAAATAGGGGCATGTTGTAGTTTTTTATATTATTTCTAATTCGGATATTAGGGTTTTTGCCTCTAAAAATCAGCGCACCTAGGAAAAAGAAAAATAAGGCGATGATTATAGGGGCTCTGATTACAATTTCCTACAGTCACAACAACATTTTGTTAAAGTTTTTATAGCAAAAAACACTATTTTTTCGGGTAAGTCACGTTTTTCCTCTGTTACTTAACTCTAAAGTTTAGTGCTGTGACTTGCCCGCTTAAATCTAAAACAGATATTTGGTAGTTGCCGCTTTTTTCGAGCGTGAGCAAAATAGACCCATTTTGCTCAGTGGAGCTCACTTGTTCGCCATTTAAGAACCACCATTTCTGCCCTTGCCCCCCTTGCGTGACTAAGCGCAAATCCAAACTGGTTTTCCCCGGCAAACGCTGTAAAACTTCCCCATCACGCACACCCGAAATCAATAATGGCGGCATTTCTAATTTCAGTGGCGGGCAGCTTAAATCGGCTTTTGGTAGCCGATTTTCCCGTTTTTCACTTGATGGCAACCAAGACTCAACTGTAATTGGCCACAGATGCACCTCTTTTTCTTGGGCATTCGGGCAATCCGCGGCGACTTGCAAACCTTGGTCATTGACCCAGATTTTTTGTCTTAACCCCAATAACGATTCTTGGTCACGCGCCATTAATGTTGGCGGGATGGTGTTATCCAAAACCCAACTTAAACGCCGCTGACGGCAGTTGCTGTCATCTTTCAATAGCGCAGTCCCCCCCGGCCAACAAATCACCGCTTGGCTAACACTCGCAGGCTTGTTATCTTTTGGCAGTGTTTCGTGGGAAAGGTAAATTCGGCTCAACAACATGCCATTGACTTGGTTCATAATCGGGATAGCCGTTGCAACGCCTAATTGCCCAGCGACTGGTGTGGCATCAGGCCGCCCAACCCAAACCCCTATGGTATAACGTGGATTAACACCAATCGCCCATGCGTCTCGGTAACCATAACTTGTGCCCGTTTTCCAAGCCAAATTCAGTTGCCCTGATAAGTTAGCCTCTGGAACTGGACGTGCCTCCCCGCCCATAATACGACGGACAATCCATGCCGCTCCCGGTGACATTAACGCCCTATCGCGAATTTCATCCGTTGGTTTAAAACGCAGTGGCGACACATTACCTTTACGCGCAAACGCACTGTAAGCCGACACTAAATCTTCCATTCGCGTTGCTGTACCGCCTAAAATCAAGGATAAATTCGGCTCGCTGCCTACAGGGAAGCGTAATTCCGTGCCCACATTCCGCAATTGCGCAGTAAAACGCTTACTGCCATACACATCTAATAGTTGTACTACGGGTAAGTTTAATGAACGCACGAGCGCATCACTCACACTCACAGGGCCATTAAAACCGCTATCGAAGTTACCTGGTTGATAATCATTAAAACGACGTGGCACATCTTGCAGCAATGATTCAGCGTGGATCAGCCCGTCATCCATCGCTAACGCATATAAAAATGGCTTTAATGTCGAGCCTGGAGAACGCCATGCGCTGATCATATCCACATGCCCAAAACGGCTATCATCTTGAAAATCAATGGAGCCGATATAGGCTTTCACCGCCATATCTGAGTGATCGACCACTAAAATCCCCAAGGAAGTTTGCTTAGGAAGCTGGTTTTTCCAGTTCATCGCCATGTCTTCCAGTTGGCTTTGCAAACTGGCATCAATGGTGGTTTCAATAATCGACTCTTGAGCGTCTTTGGTAACTCGTCGAGCCAATAACGGCGCCGAGTGTGGGTTTTTACGCGGTGCGAGCCAAATTTGCTCTTGCTTGATATCCGCCACTTTTTCGTGGCTCCACACTTGGTACTCTTCAAGCCTATCGAGCACTTTATCCCGCGCGGCTTGTGCACGCTCTGGGTAACGGTCTGGTCGCAAACGGCTTGGGGCCTGAGGCAAAACCGCAAACAAAGCGGCTTCACTGGCAGTGAGCTTGGCAGGGGATTTATTCAAATACACCCAGCTTGCTGCACCAATACCCTCTATCGTGCCCCCGTAAGGCGCACGGTTTAAATACATTTCGAGAATATCATCTTTCGAATAATGGTATTCCAACTGCGCTGTACGCCACAGCTGCTTTAGTTTACCGCCCAATGTACGTTCATGAGGGTCGATAAGCCGCGCCACTTGCATGGAAATGGTGCTACCACCCGATACAATGCGCCCTGAACTCACAAACTGCCCTGCTGCACGCACTAATGAAAACGGGTTCACACCGGGGTGTTGGTAAAAGTGGCGGTCTTCATAGGTTAATAACGCTTCGATAAAATCCGGGGAAACCTCATCAATTTTAACGGGAAAACGCCAAATTCCGTCTTTATCCGCAAAGCGCCACAGTGGTGTACCATCAGCGGCCACAACGGTTCGTGCCATTTCTATCTGTTTGATTGGCAAAGGCCAAATTTTGTCTGCCACTAAAAATAATAACGGCAGCAAAATGAGCAGAGACACGAACGTAATGCCTGTGCGACGTAACCATTTTTTCATTGATGGGTGTACCGAAAAAGAAGTAAAGAAAAGCCCTTATATTCTCTATATAAGGGCTTAAGGTGATAACTAGCGAACGATTTCCACTTGGCCTTCTGAGTAGCCCGTAGCACGCCAATCAGGGACATACATTGACTCAACTTGTGGGACAGGGATGCTATACACACCCGGTGTCACGGCACGCGCTAAGTAAACCAAGGTAGTTGGGCGATACTGCTGAACTTCAACGGCAGCCACAAAGCGGTCGTCACGGTATTCCATATGACGGATTTGCGATTGTTGCATGTCATCAATCAGTTCTTGTAAGTTTGGCGCAGACTCACTTAAATTCGCGCTGCTATTGGCTAAGTTCTGGTTTTCCAGCTCTAAGCCTGCAGGCAGTAAATCCACCACCAGCGCATCTGGCACGCTTTGTGACGCTTGAACTTCCAGTTTCACCACTACCATTTCACCGCTTCTTAATCTATCCAGTGAAATACGGTTACCTTTCATATCAAAGTAGCTGCGTTGAATTCCCAGCACATTCGACATTGGTTTCGGTGAACGTTGTGGGTAACCCACCACATTCAGGCGCGTATACAATGTGTTTGTACCACTGTTTTCAATGCTATAGCCGTTTTGAATTTGCCCTTTGCTTAGGAACTCGCTAACAGGTTTGTCTGAAATCATTGGTGGTTCTTGACCGTTAATTAACGCTTTCCACGGTGCTTCAGACTCATTCAAGTAGAAACGACCCGCTAAGAACAGCGCATTGCTTTCTTGTGTTGAGAAATAACGTTTTGAGGTCAGGTTATTTGATAGCGTTTG
Source organism: Providencia sp. UF-183 (assembly GCF_058246155.1). Taxonomy (NCBI): domain Bacteria; kingdom Pseudomonadati; phylum Pseudomonadota; class Gammaproteobacteria; order Enterobacterales; family Morganellaceae; genus Providencia; species Providencia sp. UF-183. Next base: position 41,189 of record NZ_JBSICD010000005.1, read on the forward strand.
CAGTTTTTGGTCACGGGATTTTGGCATCAAATTGTATTCATTTAATAACGCAATAATCATTGCATCATCACGAATGGTTGAACCGTAATCACCAATATAGTTATAACCAGTACGTTGCTTTTTCAGACCCTCAATAATCGCACTTTCACCACGGGATTTATCCCCCATCAGGTTTAATGCGACCCCTAACTGAACCAATGGTAACCCGCTGATAGCATTGTTACTTTGGCTGTATAGCTGGCGCAATGCCCCTAAAGGTGCTTTTTGCTGTGATGCTAATACTAAACCTGCGTATGCTTGAGTCGCAAAGCGCGCTGCTGGCTGGTTGTCAGTGTATGGGTAATTAATTTGATTACCATCTTGCAAGTAACTTAATAAACGCGTGTTGGCGTTGCTCAACGCGTCTTGTGGAACGGTAAAGCCACGCTGGTTTGCTTTGTTTAAAAAGTCTGCTGCATAAGCCGTTAACCAGTATTCTTCACGTCCGTTTCTATCCCATAAGGAGAAACCACCGTCGCCGCGTTGCATGCTTAACAGGTGTGGAATACCAATTTCAATCGCTTTATGGCGATCCGCATCTGTTTGCGTTTTAATGCCTAGCTTGCTCAGCTCTGCTTGTGTCGAGAATAAAGATGGATACAAGCCACTGATGGTTTGCTCAAGGCAACCATACGGATACGCAAATAGCTCACGAATATAACGAGAAATATCTAACGGTGGACGGCTAGTCAACAGCACTTGCCCTTCCAGTGTCTCTGGGTTCAATGCCGCAATTTGATTGGTTGGCAATGACCACACGGTGCCCGGCTCTATCGCCGTCGCAAAAGCAACGGTTTCCGCAGGCTGTGCAGGACGTACACCTACTTTCCAGCTATTGCTGTAATCCTTGTTTGCTTCCCCGTCAATCTTCATGCCATTAATCGTCATCGACACTTCACCTTGACCAAAGCCATAATCTGCTTTGACAGGTAAGTTGATTGTCGTGCGCTTACCTTTTGGCAGCTCTAATTCACGGCTCGTCACACCATCCAGCTTCACCATACCCGACGCTTTGAAATTCACTGTCAGGTTTTGCGTGTTGTCAGTCATATTCGTTAGATCGAGGGCAAAATAGGACTTGTCCCCACCCGCCATAAAGCGAGGCATCGACATTTGCGTCACTAACGGAGCTGCAACAATCACTTTGCTGTCCGCATGGCCGAAATCTTTTTCATTCCATGCCTGCGCCATCACACGTAATTCACCATTAAAATCAGGGATTGCGAGGGATATTTCCCCTTCCCCGTTTTTATCCAATGTGACCGGTTTGGCTTGTTCAGCGATGATTTGTACTTCCGTCAGTGGCTTCATACCACCACGTTCCAGCGCTGCATCTTCACTATCACCACCAAAACGCAGATTTGCAACTTTACCTTGCCCTTCAATCAGATGACCATAAACGTCATATTGGTCAACGCTGTAACGCTTACGACCAAAGAACGCGTCGTATGGGTCTGGCGTTTTGAAATCAGTGATATTCAGTACGCCCGTATCCACTGCAGATAACAGCACATTCACTTTTTCAGGCAGTGGCTTGCCATCTTGCGCTGTCGCTTTAATTTTCACCGTTAAGTCTTGGTTTGGACGCATTTTGTCTGGTGACGTTAGCGCCAAAGCAATTTTACGGTTTTCATCTGCGATCGGCAGATGCAGCACGCCTACAGCACGTTTTACAGTGGCTTCTTTCGAGTCATCACCCGGACGAACGACAACGGCTGAGATATATAAATCGTGACGCGCCCACTCTTTATTCACAGGCACTTCAACGTCTAAGCCTTTTTCAGGCACATCAATCTCTTCCCACCACAGTGGGCCATTGCTCGACTCAAGAAGCACGTAGCCTTTACCTGCTTTTGGTGATTCAATGCGAACTTTCGCTTTTTCACCCGGTAAATAAGCGGGTTTGTTCAGGCTTAATTTCACTTGGTCAGGGCGTACAGAGCCGCTTCCGCCAGTGTTATCTTGCCATGAATACCCCGCCCAGAATTGCAGGCTAGAAACTAATTGGTTTTCTGGGTTCAGCACTTCAATACGGAATGCGCCCCAATCCACAGGGAAGGAAACTTTGGCAGTGCCATCTTTGGCAATCGCGATATTTTCATTCGCCATCACTAAATCTTTTTGATCGTAATTGGATGACCAGCCACCGCTTTCAGACCAACTCCAGTAATAATCACGGCGCTCATACACTAAACGCACGGTTAAGTTGTCAGCCGCCAGTTTATTACCCGCCGCATCTGCCATGACTAATTCAAACTCAGCGAGTGAGTTTTCGTCCACATTATGGCGTTTTACATAGCGGTCAGTGCGGTAATCATAAATTTCTTTTTTCGCGAACAATGGGCGAATACCCACCAGTTTCTCTGCTGGCCAAATCGCTTGTTCCGCACGGCGTGTCACTGGGCGACCACCCGCTTCTAATAAGCTAGCTTGTAACACCGCAGAAATTGGCGAGCGCGCCCCACTCCAATTGCTATTTGGGATAGAAATAACGGTTTCGCCATTACTATCGAGAGTCAGGTCAAATTCATCCAACTTACGCGGTAGGCCTTCTTCATTGACGGCACCAAATTCAAAGCCGGGTAATTTTGCGACCGCTTCACGGTTGGCTTTCAGGAGTATTTGCCCTTGCAGCTCATTGCTTGCTGCCGGTGCGCCATACAGATAACGGCCTTGAATATCAAAATCAACGGATTGATCCGTTAAGCGAGGCACATCACTGCCAACGATTTCTAATGCCATACGCTCTGGCATAAAATCTTCAACATTGAATTTGTAGTAACGCTGAGGGGAACCATCCCCTAAATCAAAGCGTAATGACCAGCCACCTGTTTCCGCATTTTTTGGAATTTCAAATTGGTATTGATATAACCCATTTTGGTTTTCCTCAGGCTGCCAAACAAAGCTGCGCACCACTTGCCCATCGGTTTTCAAAATATCGACTTTAACTGGCTGGGATTTGACAGGGTTACCGTCGCCATCACGCAGTAAACCGTTCACGAGCAATAATTCACCCGGGCGATACAAATCACGAGGACCAAAGGTAAAGAATTGTTTTGCAAAGCCTTCAGGCCCTGAAATATCGAATTCAGACAGGTCTAACGCAGGTTGCGTTAAATCAATCATACTGGTTTGCCCATCGTGGGTTGCCAGTAATAACTTACCACCTGCCAGTTTATCTAATTGCGCATGGCCGTCACCGTCAGTAGTGCCCTTGGTCACTAATTGGCCTTTTTCATCCAAAATGCGCAGTTCCACACCTTTAATTGCGGAGCCTTTGGCTAATGATTGCGTGAAAATATCCACACGGTCTTGGTAACTGTGCAGCGATACACCAATGTCACTCAATGTGAACACTGTCGCTGGGAATTGATAGCTGTATGAGCCCGCTTTTTGCATAATCGCAAGGTACACGCCATCTTGCTGAAGTTCTTTGATATCTTTTAGCGGCAGTAAAACAGTTTGGCGGGTATTTTTATCTGGGTTTAAATCAAAACGCCCGGTATAAGCCAGTTCGACTTTATCCAGAAACTCTTCCGAGTACCAATATTCGTAATTACTGCGGTATTGCCACTGGGCTAAAAATTGCGGCAACTGTTTTTCGTCCACACGGAAGAAATTCACATCGACTTTATCAACATTCAACGCAATAACCGGCAAGCCTTGTGCTACTTTACTTGGCAATAACGAACCTTTACTTGCAAAGCCAACGGTAGGGATGATTTGCGCTGTGGTGAATTTTTTATCGAACGTTTCAGAAATGGTGCGCTCATTAACCGCTTTAATCCCCGGGTTAATGGTGAGGTTTAATTCTTTTGATGGCGGTAAATGGCGAAAACGCAGTTCCATTTGGTTATCAGACAGTTCCCAAGCACCATCTAACTTCCCTGATTTTACATCAATCAGGTTCACAAACTGCCCAAAATCTTGGTTTGCTTGCAGCGGAACTGAGAACGTAATCACCATCGCACTTGCGCCATCAAGTTGCAGTTCAGACGCATCCAACACCGTTAAATCTTTCCCTGCGTACTTTTTAATGAGCTCTTCTGTGGAAAGTTTTGGAGCCGCTTTTTTCTGCTCGGCAACTGGTGCTGTTTTAGTTTGGTTTTCTGTCGACGATGCGACATTATTTTCTTTTGTGGTTGGCTCTTTCGCCGTATCATCACAGCCGGATAATGCCATAACCGATGCTAATGCGATTGCAATATAGCGTTTTTTCGTTTTTAGACCCGCCAATGAAGCCCAACTGGATTGTTGTTTCATTACCGCCCGCCCTTTAATTAGTTAGAAATATGCTGTTTTTCTTAAGGCCTTAACAGAAGGTTAAGGCCCATTATGCATTTGAAATGGTTCTAAATTATGCATAAATGAAAACGATAGATATTTGTTTCATTCATCGACATAATTTAACAGAATGTAATAAAAAGACCTATCAGACAAAACGGAAAAAGCTATCAGAGGCAAAAACAGTAAATTTGCGGGATATTTTATAAATAGAAAGCGGAATATAAGTGTAATTAATTATCTATTATCCATTTATGAGTGAGAAAATACAATTCTCCCACTCAATACGGGATTTTATTAGGTATTTTTTACTGGGATGGTATCTCGTAAAAAACTGCCTAAACGGCGCTGGTAAAATGGCTGAACATGTTGAGTAATAAAATGGCTAATGCCCTTTTCATGTTCATTGACCACACAAAAATCAATTGACTCATCATCATTTAAGTATTCACAAGCCAATGTGCCCGCTTCATGAATAATTGTGTCGATATTCTCTGCACCTGTCGTAAATTCTAACGCGATCATTAAGATAGGATTTTCGTCACCCTCTTCATCTTCAAGCGCTGACACCATAAAAGCCCGTCTGACAACTTTATGTTGCTTAAAGAACTCAGTCAGTGCATCAACAATCGCTTGCGGCTCTTCGTCTAATACACTTAATTTTAGTGAGGAACCTTTCGGCACTGTTAACTCTGTAAATTGGATCTCAGTTTCTTGGTTAGCATTATTGTTCGATTGCTGCGACATGCTCATCCCCTATCCTAAAAAATAATCGCCTATTATACGCGTACTTTCGTTAAGGTAAAAATTGTTGAGGTAAAAAAATAGGCACGAAAAGTTTCCCCTTCGTGCCTGATATCAATAACCGCGATTTATTTTGCTTTACTGATTAACAAATTCGCCAATGTACGCACACCAATACCCGTTGCACCTTCAGCCCATAAGCTGACTGGTGATTTGCGGTACGTTGCAGAGCAGTCAATATGCACCCAATTTTGACGGTAATTTTCGACAAAGTGGGATAAAAACGCCGCTGCGGTGCTCGCACCCGCCGTGTGTGACGGTGCTGCAATGTTATTTAAATCGGCAAAACCTGATGGCAACTGTTGACGGTGGAATTCAGCCAATGGCAAGCGCCAGAACAGTTCAAACTCCGCATCAGAAGCGCTCATTAAGTCAGCAACTAATTTATCATCAAAACTTAGTACGCTGTGGTAGTCACCACCAACTGCGGTTTTGGCTGCACCTGTTAAGGTCGCGGCGTCGATGATGAGTGTCGGTTTTTCTTTGCTTGCATCAATCAGACCATCTGCGAGGACTAAACGGCCTTCCGCATCCGTATTCATGATTTCAACCGATTTACCATTACGGTAGCGAATAATATCACCTAATTTAAAGGCGTTGCCGCTGACCATGTTGTCTGCAAGGCATAGGAACATTTTGACACGTTTTTTCAAGCCGCGGGAAATCGCTAATGCTAATGAACCTGCCAGTGTTGCGGCACCGCCCATATCTGCTTTCATGGAGTTCATGGAAGAAGATGGTTTAATGCTGTAACCGCCTGAATCAAATGTAATTCCTTTACCCACTAATGCCGCGAATACGGGCGCATCTGGGTTAGCGCCTGGGTTATAATCAAGCGCTAAAAATACGGGTGGGCGGCTAGAGCCACGGCCTACCGTATGAATACCGGTATAGCCTTGCTCTAATAAGTCGTCACCTTTTACAATGCGGTAGCTAATGTCTTGCGCGCCAACGGTGCAAAGTAAGTCGATAGCACGTTGAGCCAATTGCTCAGGGCCTAGCTCTTCTGCTGGCGCGTTAATCACATCGCGCACCCAATCAACGGTGCGAATACGGTTTTCTAATTCTTTACGGTCATCTTCTGGCAATACTGGCCATTCAATAGTTCTCGCCCCTTTTGGCGCACGAAAACCTTGCCAAAATGCCCAGCTTTTTTCTAAATCCCAGCCTTCGCCAGTCAAGGCAATATTGCGAATACCTTGACCATCTAATTTGCGACCCGCGCTTTGCACTGCACAGAGTTTGCCGGCATGCTTCAGGTGAATTGTCATCCCTTTATCGCCAGAGCTTAACAATGCGCCTTCCCCCCAGCATGGTGCGGCAGGCTCACAAGAAATCATTACTGGCATAATTTGTTTTGTCATCGTTTCTCTCACTTTGTCTATTTTTGCAGACAGCAAAAGCCCAATAATCTGTCGGCAGATGGCATTACCTTAACTGATTAATAGCGCTAGGGATATCATTATAGTGCTGATATAAAATAAAAAACCGAGCACTATTTCTAATAGCCTCATGCACGCCCACATAGAGAGATCATATTAAGTTGATACATTATGAATAATAGATTTGATATACTTTACTTATGTTAAATATTGGAGGATGAACGTGGCTATCTTTTTATGGGTACTTTTTTGTATACTCGCAGGAGTTTTTGCTAATAATCGAGGGCGAAGCTTTATTTTTTGGTTCATTATATCTATGTTGCTATCACCTTTAATCTCTGTAATAGTTTTACTCCTACTGAAAAATATTAAGTTAGATGATAAGAACTTTCATCGTGTGTTAAATGATAGCTCTCGCTGGATTGAAGAACATGATAGACACAAAGAGTTGATTAGTATTATTTCAAATAATACTAATCATGTAGATACAAAAATATGCCCATACTGTGCTGAAACTATCAAAATGAAAGCAAATCTTTGTAGATATTGTGGTTCCACTTTAGTCTCTGATTCCCCCTAATAAAACTTATCAGTATAAGTTTGCCCAACAAAGTGCCATTAATAAACTTTCTATCATATGGCACTTTAACAGTTTAAATAATAAGTGAATATTTCGCTTATTCGAACTCATCCAGCCAAACTAATAAGATTGCCTCGAGGATTTTTTCGTTTGATTTTTGCGGGTCATCATCAAATTCTTCTAAATCGCAAATCCACTGGTGCATATCGGTAAAACGCACTGTTTTTGGATCAGTATCTGGAAATGCATCATACAATGCTTCACCGATTTCGCGGCTATTTGACCATTTTAAGCTCATATTTTTCTCACCAATTTGATTATCAACCTTTCACCCGCACTTCAATACGCGAAATATGACGACCATTTCAATTTTTTAAATAATTCATGTTCTCGCTAGGCTGCGATTGAAAGTATTTCGGGGAGCATACACAAGTATGTGACCCGAGTATTTGAAAGAAGCCAACACCGCGAAATATGACGACCATTTCGATTTTTTAAATAATTCATGTTCTCGCTAGGCGGCAAGTGAGACTATCCCTAGGAGCATACAAAAGTATGTGACTAGGGTAGTCGAAAGTAGCCAACACCGCGAGAGCGTGAAGTATGACAAAAATCAGTGTTCGCGGGCGTGGTTAATCGTATATTTCGGTAATTCGACGACCAAATCCTCATCCGTTACCAATGCTTGGCAGCTCAGACGGCTTTCGGGTTCTAAGCCCCATGCTTTATCCAACATGTCGTCTTCTAATTCGCTGCTTTCTTCCAAAGAATCAAAGCCTTCGCGAACTATGCAATGACAGGTTGTACAAGCACAAGATTTCTCACATGCATGTTCCAGTTCGATACCGCTACGCAGTGCCACGTTTAAAATCGACTCGCCCTCTTGTGCTTCAACAACGGCACCGTCTGGACATAAATCACTATGAGGTAAAAAAACTATTTTAGGCATAATTATATCTCATCCACAGAATGGCCTGACAACGCTTGGCGAATAGAAGCATCCATTCGACGCGCAGCAAAATCCTGCGATTGCTTATCCAGTTGTTTAATGGCATTTTCAATTGCGACGGGGTCTGTGCCCTCAACCGCTTTAATTAACTCATTGACCGCATTATCAATTTCTGACTCTTCGGTTGGTGTCAGTAAATTTGCATCTTGCTCTAATGCGCTCGTTAAACTTTCAAGCACTCTTGCCGCTTCAACTTTTTGCTCCGCAAGGCGGCGCGCAGTTAAATCATCTTGCGCGTTAGTCATTGAATCTTTAATCATGTTTGAAATTTCATTGTCCGTTAAACCATAGGATGGCTTAACTTGAATTGAGGCTTCTACTCCTGTGGATTTTTCCATAGCGCTCACGCTGAGCAAACCATCGGCGTCCACTTGGAATGTGACACGGATATGTGCGCCACCTGCGGCCATTGCAGGAATATCACGCAATGTAAAACGCGCTAAAGAGCGGCAATCTGCCACCATTTCACGCTCACCTTGCACCACATGAACACTCATGGCAGTTTGGCCATCTTTGAATGTGGTGAATTCTTGTGCGCGAGCAACAGGGATAGTGGTATTACGTGGAATGACTTTTTCCACTAAGCCCCCCATGGTTTCTAGACCAAGGGAAAGCGGGATCACATCCAGCAACAACATATCGCTATCAGGCTTATTACCCACTAAAATGTCGGCTTGGATAGCCGCACCAATAGCGACAACTTTATCAGGGTCGATAGAAGTTAGTGGTGTTTTGCCAAAAAACTCCCCCACTTTTTGACGTACAAGTGGTACACGAGTTGAACCGCCAACCATCACGACATTTAGCACGTCATCCGCCTCTACGCCCGCATCTTTTAATGCACGGCGGCACGCCATTAACGTACGTTTGATATGCGTTTCAATCAGCGCTTCAAATTGTTCACGGTGAATTTCACCCTGCCAATTGGCAAGCTGAATAGTTGCGATATCTGCATCACTCAGCGCAATTTTTACGTCAGTGGCAATATTCAATAATTGGCGATTTAAATGGTGGTCACCTTGCAGTGAAACACCGGCTTGGTCGGCAATCCACTGCGCAAGCACTTGGTCAAAATCATCACCACCGAGCGCGGTATCACCCCCCGTAGCTAACACTTCAAACACACCACGGCTTAAACGTAAGATTGATACGTCAAATGTGCCACCACCGAGGTCATAAACGGCAATAACCCCTTCTTGGCCTGAGTCTAAACCATAAGCAATTGCAGCAGCCGTCGGCTCATTGAGCAGACGCAACACATGTAAACCTGCAAGGCGTGCGGCATCTTTAGTACCTTGACGCTGCGCATCATCAAAATAGGCTGGCACCGTGATCACCACACCATCCATTTCACCACCAAGGGTGTTTTCAGCGCGCTGTGCCAGTGTTTTTAAGATATCTGATGACACTTGAATAGGGTCAACTTGCCCTGCTGCTGTATGGATGAACGGTAATCCGTTTTCACTGGCGCTCAGTTGATAGGGCAAATCAGGGTAGCGTTTTTGAATGTCTGCCAATGAACGCCCCATCATTCTTTTTACGGAAATAATGGTATTCACAGGGTCTTGTTCTGCGAGCTGCTTTGCCTCCCAACCAACGCGCTTTGCATCAGTTTGGTAATTGACGATAGATGGCAGCAAAACACGCCCTAGGCTATCGGGTAGCGCGGCAGCTTCACCACTGCGTACCGTGGCAATCAAAGAGTGTGTAGTTCCTAAGTCGATACCTGCCGCCAATTTACGTTGATGCGGCGCAGCGGTCATACCCGGTTCACTGATTTGTAATAAGGCCATAATCGTTTTCTCTTAAAATTCGTCCAGTAACCGTTCTTCGAGCTGCTCAGCTTGTTGCTGCAACTTATCGAGAAAACGCAGTTTGCGTACAGTATCAGCGGCTTTATCCCACTGCATCGCATCCAATTCGTTGACCATTAATAGGCTTCTATCTTGCAGCATTTTTTTGACGTTTTTCATAAATACTGTCAATAAATCAAGCGCATTGGCACTATTTTCAATATTGTCGAGCTCTTCACGCAGCTCAAGTTGCTCCATCAAAAATGCCGTATCATGCATAGTATGTTGTTCATTATTAATATCGAAACCATGCAATGAAAGCAGATATTCCGCCCGTTTTAGCGGATGGCGTAAAGACTGGTAAGCCGCGTTAATCGTGGCAGCTTTTTGAAGGGCTTGCATTTTTTCCTGCTCAGAAGAAGCAGCAAAACGATCAGGGTGATATTGACGCTGTAAATCTTGAAAGCGCTGTGTAAGTTGTTCGCTATCAATTGCGTAATTTTGGGTTAACCCAAAGAGAGTAAAGTAATCCATAAGTGCTTAGTGTCTCGAACCGGTTACCAATGCAACAAACACCTTGTTTAACAGCATCCACTACATTGGTCGAAAATCATGCGTTTATGAAGGCATTATACGTGAAAACTTTCACCGCATCCGCATTCGCTATTGACGTTAGGGTTATTGAATTTAAACCCTTCGTTTAAGCCTTCTTTGACGAAATCCAGCTCGGTACCATCCAGATAAACGATGCTTTTGCCATCAACAATGACTTTTACACCTTTATCTTCGAAAACTGTGTCTTCTTCATTGATTATATCAGCGAACTCAAGAACATATGCCATTCCTGAACAACCTGAAGTTCTTACACCTAAACGCAAGCCTTCACCTTTACCGCGATTTTGCAGGAAAGATTGAATACGCAGCGCTGCACTTTCTGTAAGAGAAATAGACATTGCAAACCTCACTTTAGAAACAAACAAGGCAGATGCTACACAATTGCCGCATCCGCCTTCAAATTATTTTTATACCTTTCACCCTGTTGATAAGTAATCACTTACTTAGCGATATTCAACATCTTGGATGGCCGATATTTTGACCAGATATAGGGCGATAACTTTTTGTTATTTATTAATATGGATTGCCCTATAAACTGATTTAAACCTTATTTGCTTTGGCGTTTGCTTTTGTAATCTGCAATAGCAGCTTTAATTGCATCTTCAGCCAAGATTGAGCAGTGAATTTTCACTGGCGGCAATTCTAACTCTTCTGCAATTGCTGTATTTTTGATTGACTCCGCTTCGTCTAAGCTTTTGCCTTTCATCCACTCAGTAACCAGTGAACTTGATGCAATCGCTGAGCCACAACCGTAAGTTTTAAAGCGTGCATCTTCAATAATGCCATCATCGCTAACTTTGATTTGCAGTTTCATGACGTCACCACAAGCAGGTGCACCTACCATACCACTACCAACACTTGGGTCGCTGTTGTCGAACGAGCCAACGTTGCGTGGATTTTCATAATGATCGATAACTTTTTCACTGTAAGCCATTTTTAAACTCCTGAAACCGTCTGATTAATGGTGAGACCATTCGATGCTGTTAAGATCTACGCCGTCTTTAAACATATCCCATAAAGGAGACAGCTCGCGTAAGTGGCCAATTGCGCCATGAATCATTTTGATTGCATAGTCAATTTCTTCTTCTGTCGTGAAACGACCTAAAGAGAAACGGATTGAGCTGTGTGCTAGCTCATCATTCATCCCTAAAGCGCGCAGTACATAAGAAGGTTCTAGGCTTGCAGAAGTACATGCAGAACCTGAAGATACAGCCAAATCTTTTAATGACATCATCAGTGATTCACCTTCAACATAGTTGAAGCTGACGTTCAGAATGTGCGGCGCACCGTGTTCTAAATCACCATTGAGGTAAACTTCTTCGATATCTTTAATGCCATTCCATAAACGTAAACGCAGACCGCGCAGACGCTCAGATTCCGCCGCCATTTCTTCTTTAGCGATACGGTAAGCTTCACCCATGCCCACGATTTGATGCACAGGCAATGTGCCTGAACGCATTCCGCGCTCATGACCACCACCGTGTTGCTGTGCTTCAAGGCGAATACGAGGTTTACGGCGAACGTATAACGCACCGATCCCCATAGGGCCATAGAGTTTATGTGCAGAGAATGACATTAAATCCACTTTTAATGCGCTTAAGTCGATAGGTAATTTACCGACACTTTGTGTTGCATCAACATGGAAAATAATCCCTTTGCTACGGCATAATTCACCGATAGCCTCGATATCCTGAACCACACCGATTTCGTTGTTTACGTGCATGATAGAAATCAGGATAGTCTCTTCGCGGATAGCGTCAATCAGGTCTTGCATCGCAATTAAACCATTGCTTTGTGGTGACAAATAGGTCACTTCAAAACCTTCACGCTCTAATTGACGGCAAGTGTCTAAAACGGCTTTATGTTCCGTTTTACACGTAATAATGTGGTTGCCTTTCTTCTTATAGAAGTTCGCTGCGCCTTTAATGGCTAAGTTATCAGACTCGGTTGCGCCTGATGTAAAGACGATTTCACGTGGATCAGCACCCACTAATTCAGCGATTTGGTTGCGTGCAATATCAACCGCCTCTTCGGCTTGCCAGCCAAAACGGTGAGAACGGGACGCTGGGTTACCGAAGTTCCCATCCATTGTTAAGCATTGCATCATTTTTTCAGCTACACGCGGGTCAACCGGTGTTGTTGCTGAATAATCAAGATAGATTGGTAATTTCATTGCTCACATACTCCAAAGGACAAATTAACTTGCCTTTAATTTTTTAAAGATACCGATGGCGGAACTTAGCTCTTCGTCTAGGCACTCACTACTCGGTATCGACTGCAATTTTTAATATAATATTTTAAGCACGTACATTGATAATGGATTCAGGCGTGATACCGTTTGGCATGGTTTTGCGCTGTTCATTATCTTGTCTATCAGCAACCACCATCACTTCTTGATTTTTCACAAGCTCATCAAGACTGATGCTGCTGAGGAAACTGGTGATTCGGTCGCTTAAATCACGCCATAATGCATGCGTTAAGCAGCGGTCGCCGTTTTGGCAACCTTCTTTATTACCTTGGCAACGGGTTGCATCAACAGATTCATCAACCGCAGCGATTACTTCAGCAACAAAAATTTGGTCAGCGTCTCTACCAAGCAAATAACCACCGCCCGGACCGCGGACGCTAGAAACTAGCTCGTTTTTACGTAAACGAGAGAAAAGTTGCTCAAGATAAGAGAGGGAAATTCCCTGACGTTCAGAAATATCAGCTAAAGGTACTGGACCTGACTGAGAGTGTAACGCGACATCAAGCATCGCAGTTACTGCGTAACGTCCTTTGGAAGTGAGTCTCATAACATATTACTCCGTGGTAAAATATGGCTGAATTGTGACATTCCTGAGTAATTTAGTCAACTATTTACCTGACTATTTTACTCAAGTATTATTCACTGACTTTCACCACGGATTTCGCCTCACTTTTTCGCCCATTTTTCCATCGACGTTAAGATACCGCGCAGAATGTGTAGCTCTTGCGTCTCGATGTGTGCACGGGTAAATAAACGACGTAACTTATTCATAATTAAGCCTGGATGTGCTTTGCGAATAAAGCCCGATTCGTTTAATACGCTCTCAAGGTGCACATAAAAACGCTCAACATCTTCAGAGGGTGGATATTCTACCTCATCATCATTTGAGGTCACGGCATTTTTTTCATCCATGGCTAAATACGCCATACGGATCTCATAACTCACCAATTGTACCGCCATTGCAAGGTTCAATGAACCGTACTCTGGGTTAGTTGGGATATACAAATGATACTGGCATTTTTGCAGCTCTTCATTAGTTAGCCCCACTCGCTCACGGCCAAATACGATTGCGACTGGCGATTCTTTTGATTGCTCGACAGATTTTACGCCACATTCACGCGGCTCAACCATTGGCCATGGCAATGTCCGTGAACGTGCACTGGTTCCAATCACCAATTTGCACCCTTCGAGGGCTTCATCTAAGGTTTTTACGATAGTTGCGTTACCAATGACATCACTCGCCCCAGCAGAGAGCGCGATTGAATGTGAATCAGGTTCGACAAGAGGATTAACAAGATACAGATTTGAAAGCCCCATGGTTTTCATTGCGCGAGCTGTGGAGCCCATATTGCCAGTGTGTGAGGTTTCAACAAGAACGATACGAATATTATCTAACATGATTTATACGTTTAATGAAAAAATTATCGGCATAGCTTAACACAAAATTGCTTATTGTGACGAACATCTATATACTTCGGCTCTCAAGTTTTTTGTTCTTTAACATTCCAGTGGAAAAAGCCCATGCATCCGATGCTTAACATCGCCATACGTGCCGCACGTAAGGCCGGTAATCACATAGCTAAAAACTATGAAATGCCTAGCAATATTAAAGTCACTCAGAAAGGGACGAACGATTTCGTCACCAACGTTGACCAAGAATCTGAGCAGTTAATTATTGAAATCATCCGTAAATCTTACCCAGACCACACAATCATCACTGAAGAAAGTGGTGAATTATTAGGTAAAGATGATGATATTCAATGGGTAATCGATCCACTGGATGGCACTACCAACTTCACAAAACGTCTCCCTCATTTTTCAGTTTCTATCGCTGTACGTGTTAAAGGCCGTACTGAAGTTGCTGTGGTTTACGATCCAATGCGCAATGAATTATTCAGCGCAGTTCGTGGACAGGGCGCACAACTTAACGGCTACCGTGTTCGTATCGATGAGAAACGTGACCTTGATGGCGCTATCGTTGCAACGGGCTTCCCATTCAAACAAAAACAACACGCCCCTGTATTTATGAACATCATGACAGCGATGTTTGATAAATGCGCCGATTTCCGTCGCACAGGTTCTGCGGCATTAGATTTATGCTATGTGGCTGCGGGTCGCGTCGATGCTTACTTTGAAATCGGTTTAAAACCATGGGATTTCTTAGGCGGCGAACTCATCATGCGTGAAGCAGGCGGGATCATGACCGATTTTATCGGTGGTCATAACTACTTAGCTTCTGGCAACTTAGTTGCAGGTAGCCCACGTGTCGTTCGCGATATACTGTCTGTCATGAAAGATGAATTGTCTGAAGCGTTAAAACGTTAATCAGAATATTGATAGAAGCCCACAGATGTGGGCTTTTTTATACCCATTAACTTACCCCTAATAAAATCACACACTTTATTAGTATCTGTAAATTAATAAAACATTAGTTATAACAAGCTCAAACTTATAACGATAAACTCTAATCAATATGGCTTGTCATAAAAACTTGCACTTTCACTCCGTTAATTAATTACTTTTAAAGAATCAATCTATTTAACTTATTTTAAAAAAAAACTATTTCACGTTGAAACTGAAAACCATCATTATCAATATAAAAAATTTTAGACATTAAAAATAATCACGCCAATAACAAAAACATCAGAAACATTCACATTAATATCTTAATATTCAAAATACACCTATTGGTTGTATCTTCTAATTTAAATAAAAATCACATTTCCATTATTATCATAAATATATAAAAGACGGTAATCTCATTAAATATTTTTTATCATTTTATATTTGAAAAATATAAAATCCATATCTAGCATGAAATAAGGCAGCTAATTATTAACAGGCTGCCATTCAAAGTTATATAACTTTATTCTACTTGACCTTAATGGGGTTAACTATGTCTAGATATATACTACCTCTGTCTTTAGTTTCTTTATCTGTTATATCAGGTTCAGCACTCGCGGTGACAAATAGTCCTGGGGGTATTATTTCAATCTCCGGTGCTATCAGTGATACCACTTGTACCATTAATGGTGGTAATAGTGCTGATATGTCTATTGCCTTAGATCCAATTATTGCAACTGATGCAGGAACAACGGCAAATACCGTGATAACCAAGAACCAAAAAACATTTGCATTAACGTTTTCGAATTGTGCTCAAGTTGGCGGGGGGACACCTTCGGGTACATTAAAACTGCACTTTTCATCCAGTAATATATCGCCTTCTGGCCTATATCTGGTGAATACCACAGCGAATGAAAACGACCCAGCTGTTGCACGTAATGTGGGTTTTAGTTTGTCACAAACCACGTCGCCAACCGTTGCTATTCCTTTAAATGCAACATTTGATACCGCCCTTACCGCAGCAAATACAACCGGTGCGGCAGGCGCAACATTAAACCTTATTGCAAGTTATTATAAAACGAATACAACCGCAGCCCAAGTTGGTGCATTGCAATCTAACGTCATTTATACAGTGTCTTATTTATAAAAACAAATTGAAACCAGACTCAAATGGGTCTGGTTTTTTGGGGTGTTTATGCAAAATATATTAATGACAATTATCTTATTATTATTTCCACAATTGATATTTGCGAATGTCATCATCACAGGAACTCGCGTTATTTACCCCGAAAATGCAGATAGCATTGCTGTGCAATTAACCAATAATAGTCAAACTGTTTCTCTTGTTCAGTCATGGATTGATAATGGCGATGAAAACTCGACTCCCGAAAATTCAGATGCCCCTTTTTATCTGTCACCCCCTATTGTTAAAATTGAAGGTTTACAAGGACAACAACTTAAAATTAAAAAAATAGATAAGGCGCTACCAAGCCGTATTGAAAGTGTGTTTTATTTAAATGTATTAGATATCCCTAAAACACCCGATACCGCTAAAGGTAAAAATACGATTCAGTTAGCCACACGGTCTCGAATAAAAGTTTTTTATCGTCCTATAGGATTAACCGAATCACCTGATGAAGTTATTAATAAAATTAATTACCAATTAAACAATAACACCCTATTAATAAAAAACAATTCGCAATATCACTTTACGGTTGCTGCACTGACAACAATAAACGATAAAAAAAACTCACTGATTGATTCGGGGATGATATCCCCAATGTCTTCCCTTGAGTTTCCATTAAAACATGCATTAAAAAACCGTGACCTTGTTTTAATTTATGTTGATGATTATGGCGTTTTCAAATCTCACAAAATTAAACTTTAAAAGAAGATATCATCGTGAAAAAAGAAAACTATCTCTATTTCCTAATTCTATTAGGGCTGCAAAGTTGTCTCAAAAACGCGATAGCGGATGAATTTGAGACATCCCTATTGGTCGGTAAATCCGCACAGGGCGATATTTCACGATTTTATACAGACAGTAAAATTCCTTCGGGTAAACAGTTAGCGGACCTTTATGTAAATAATAACTGGAAAGGCCAATTTGAAATTGAGGTTGATAATGACGGTAAGCTCATCAGCCTTTCTTCTGACGATGTGGAAAAATTAAATTTAAACTTATCACCAAGTGTGATTGAAAAAATTCAACAGCAAAACGTTATTCCTATTAATTCTTTAGTGCCAAATGTTCATTACAAATTTAATATCAATGAATTACGCCTCGACATGACTGTGCCCCAGGTGGCATTAAAACAATCCGAAGCCAACTATGTTGACCCGAGTTTATGGAATTACGGCGAACCCGCAATTATATTTTCTTATAATACAAACTATTACAGCTACAAAGAAAAGAAAAACGCCAAAACCAGCAGTGATAATTTTTATGCAACACTCAATTCGGGGGTTAATTTAGGGGCATGGCAATTTAGGGACGAATCAAGTTATCGCAATAGTTCCCATGGTACGTCAAAATGGAAAAATAATACGCGTTATGCCTATCGGCCTATTAGCCAAATAAAATCGGGGGTTAAAGTCGGTGATTTTTACACCCCTGCAGCACTGTTTAACAGCCTGCGTATTCGCGGTATTGCATTGGCGACCGAAATGGGCATGTACCCCAATTCGAGCCAAAATTTTGTTCCTATCATTCGCGGTGTTGCTCAGACCAACGCATTGGTGAGCGTGTATCAAAATAATAACTTGGTTTACCAAGAAAACGTCCCACCGGGTGAATTCACCTTTAACGACCTTCAACCCAGCGCAGGCGGGGGGGATTTATTTGTTGTGGTGCAAGAGGCGGATGGCCGCAAAGAAACCTTCACCATCCCTTATTCCGCGGTTCCTGACATGCTTAAAGAAGGCATTTATACCTACAACCTTCTTGCTGGAAAAACGAAAATTGAAAGCACGCACTACCAGCCTAATTTTACACAAGGTGAAATACACTATGGTCTGAATAACCTCGTCACTCTCTATGCTGGCATGTTATTCAGTGAGAAATACTATTCCGGCGTTGTGGGAAGTGGTTGGAACTTTAGTTTTGGGGCCATTTCTGCCGATGTGACACACGCGAATGCAAAACTAGACGCTGGCTCTCAGAGTGGACAAAGTTACCGGCTGACTTACAGCAAATACATTAATTCAACCTCAACCAATTTAACGTTGGCGTCTTACCGTTACTCAACGAGCGGTTATTATAGCTTTATGGATGCTATCTACGCCCAAGATAACTATCGTGCGTGGAAATCCTATCAAGATGATCTCTCCCAACAACTGGGAAATGATGCTCCTTCCGACCTCTCATTGAGCAACTTTGATGCCCTACGAGGGTCTCGCGCAAAAAATACCTTTACCTTGAATTTAAATCAACAACTCGCGGATGGCTATGGCTCTATTTTTGTTTCTGGTACCCATCGCGATTATTGGAATACCCATGGCAGCAGCCGTGAATACCAAGCTGGTTATGCCAATAACTACAATGATGTGGCCTACAGCGTGTCGGTTTCCCGTATTCGTAATTATGATAATAAAGAAGAAACACGGGTGTATGCGAATGTCAGCGTGCCATTCTCATTGTTTGAAAAACGCGCCAATATTAATCTCGGCAGTTACTTTACCGATTCACATTACCAACAAACGGCGTTGAGCGTTAGCGGCATTGCGGGTAAAAATGATCAAGTCAATTATACGGTTACCGCAACGAACCAAAGCGGTGGAAATAATTTAGTGGGTGCAAATGCCAGTTATCAATTGCCTTCAAGTACCCTGTCAGGTTCATATACTGAAGCCAATAACTACCGCCAAGCGGGTTTAGGCGCAAGGGGAACGGTGGTAGCTATTCCCGAGCATATTGTTTTTTCAGGGGAAACAGGCCAAACCTACACCATTATCGAAGCGCCGTTGGCCAATAACATGATGGTCAATTCGGATAAAACCACCCTCACCAACCAGCAAGGTGTTGTGTTGGTTGCGAATTCCACACCTTATCGAACAAATACCTATACCCTTTCTGATACTGACAAAACATCAGGCGCAGAAGTCCTCGGCAATATGAGTAATGTGAGCCCGTATCAAGGCGCAGTGAACTTTATCAAACTCGAAACAGACACCCGCCAAACTTACATATTCAGAGCATCACTGGCTAATGGGGAGTCCCTACCATTTGGGACTGAAGTGAATAATGCACAACAACAAAATATAGGTTATGTAGGGCAATCTGGGGTGATTTATATCAAGAGCGATCAGTGGCCTTCAGCCTTGTATATCAAGCTCAACCCTAAGGAAAAATCAGAGTGCGTGATTAAGGACCCCGTTAATACGATGGATAGAAACCGTAACTTTTGTCGATAAAGGACGTTATGATGAAAAAGACGCTATTGGCACTCCTCTTACCCGCATTATTACTCGCAAGCTATGATGTTGCTGCCAGTTGCAGCAACTTGGGAGAAAAAAATGTGCCACCACTCAACTTTGACATATCCACGGAACTTACAAGCACATCAACCACGGTCAGCAAGTCAGCTCGAACAGGATTCACGGGGCAATATACCTGCGTAGCACCTGGGCTACTTTTGTCCAATACGGTGGGTATTGATAGCCCATTTCGCCAATCCACAGTCGCGATAGGCTTTAATGGTGGGAAACAAGTGGTTTCTATCTCGGTCAGCGGTATTAGTCAATCAAGTGTAAATAATATACCCCCGGGTACCTACCCCGCCTCTAATTTAGACACAAATTTTACGATTCAATTTAAATTACTCAGCAGCCCACCTGCAAATAATTATAAAGAAGTTGCAGGTAACAGTGTGTTAATCAGCCCAGTGATGATGGCAACGGATGTAACAGAATTAGGCCTTATCCCTTGGCTGCTGCGCCTTGTCTCAGACTTGGTCACGTTTCTCTTAACCCTAAACTGGCCAACACATGCTGAGGATATGTTTTACCAACCAATCACGCTAACCTACGACCCAATCCTAACAACCTGTAATTTTACTAATCAAGGGCTAGTCGTTTCACTTCCGCCTATCAGTATCAATACAGTCAAAAATGCGACTCGAGCAGGCTACACCCCCTTTACGCTGAATTTCACATGCAAAGATTTCCTCGCGGGTAGCACCGCTTCTCGCGATGTGTCTATGTTTCTATCCAGCGGTAGCTTACTGTCAAATGATAAAGCCACGATAAGCAACACCCTCTCCCAAGGTGCTAAAGGTGTTGGTTTTCGGCTCGTCAAAGCGGATAACCTCGCCACCCCTTTATTCCTTTCTGACAGTGTGACGACACAAAACACCGCCACAAGTATTTTTTCTGTCCTAAAAGGTAACCCAATTTCACCGTCCTTTTCCGTCAATTTAGGGGCTTATTATTATCCTTATAACCCCAGTATTGTCACTCAAGGGGCAGTATCTGGTACGGCAACCCTTGTGATGTCTTACAACTAAAAAAGGTGCGAGTGATGAAATACTTAGGGGGAATTATCTTATTGCTGATAAGTTTACAAACTCCAGCAAGTCTTGTTTTACAGGGAACTCGGGTTATTTTTCCCAGTGATAGGGAAATGGTTAGCATTCAGATGACTAATTACAGTGAACAGCCGACGTTGACCCAAAGTTGGATAGATGAGGGAAATATTCATTCAACACCCGAAACAACCAATGCACCCTTTATTGTCACGCCCCCTATTAACAAAATAGCCGCGAATGACGGCATTCAGCTGCGCATTCGTTTTCTGGGCAATAATTTGCCCATGGACAGAGAGTCTGTTTATTATTTAAATGTGTTGGATATTGCGCCAAAACCTAAAAATACTCAGGGTATGAATACACTGCAGCTGGCGATTCAAACCCGGATCAAAGTATTTTACCGCCCTATATCGCTGTTACCCCTTCCTGATACATTACTGGATAGCGCTAAGTTTTATACCAATAAGGGGTTATTAACCGTAAATAACCCAACACCTTATTTCCTTAGTATTGCCAATATCTACACTGCAAATAACGCCAATGATTCGATTGCTAAAAGTTTAATGATCGCACCATTTTCGACGCAGACAATCCCCTCAGGGAAAAAAGTGGTTAATGGAGAGAATATTACAGTAGTTTATATTGATGATACTGGGCAACAAATTGCGTATCAAGCCAAGCTATAAATACTGATATTTCATCGCATTTATAGCCCAGCAATAGAAATGTTATGACTGAGCAGTGACTTTAGGGCGAATAAATAACGCAGGTACAGCAAGTAACGCCATCAAGTAAAAGACTACGCCGTGGTGAGCAGGCACTCGCTCATAAATATAGCCGACAATAATCGTTAACACGGCTAAACCGCCCCCCGTAGCCAGCGCTGAATAAACGCCCTGCAAAGGAATAATTTCATTTTCTTTACGTGCACTGATAAAACGCATTGCCGCAAGATGACAAACCGTAAACGTTCCGCTGTGTAAAATCTGCACGATAATCAGCATAGGTAATGCGGTAAATGCCCCCATCATACCCCAACGGATTATTCCACAGAATGCGGATAACAACAGTAGGTTACGTGCACTCCAGCGCCTAAATAAACGGTGACTCAGCATAAAAACGATCACTTCTGCGACAACGCCCAGTGACCATAAGTTACCAATTACTAAATCTGAATAGCCTGCTTCTTTCCAGAACAGTGATGCAAAACCATAGTAAGCTGCGTGAGCACCTTGCAATAAAGTTACACAAATCAAAAATCTGACTACATTTTTATCAGCAATCAATTGTTTGAATGTAACTTTATTGCCATTGTCCGCTTTTGCGGCTCCAGAAGGCATGATTGCAGGTCTTAACATGGCTCCTAGCAATAAGGCTAAGCAACTGATAATTAAAGCAACCATAATTGATTTATGGCCCCAGACACCGGCCAAGTAGCCCATTAACGAAGAACCTATAATGAAGGCTATCGAGCCCCAAACACGGATTTTGCCGTAATCGAACGTAAATTGCTTCTGCCATGTTCCTGCCAAGGAATCCCCTAATGGAACCATTGGAGCAAAAAATAAGTTAAAACCAATCATCACAAAAAGCAGCCATGCCCAATGTGAGCCAAAGGCAAAGCCAATGGAAAAAATTAAGGACGATGCAGCTAATAGACGTAGCGCGGTAATTAGCTTGGAAGGTTCTTTAACTAATGGGGTGATAAACATCGCACCAAGAAAACGAGCCGCAAGGCCTACCCCAAGCAAAACACCAATCATTTCTGCATCAATACCCTCGCCTTGTAACCAAACCGACCAAAACGGCAAGAAAATACTGTATGCAAAAAAGTAGGTAAAATAATCAATTGCTAGCCAGCGCGTTGATGGAATGACCATCATCCCTCCATTTTTTCAATGCAAAAAACCCGCTCATACTTAACAGTAGAAGCGGGTTTCGATAACTAAAAGTCGTTGTATTATGCGTAAACTGGGTATTTTTTGCAGATTGCTAATACTTTTTGTTTTACGCTCTCAATGGTCGCTTCGTCATTGAGGTTGTCTAGAATATCACACATCCAGCCAGCTAGCTCGCGCGCTTCAGCTTCTTTAAAGCCACGACGGGTAATTGCTGGAGAACCGATACGTACGCCTGAAGTCACAAATGGGCTCTTCGGATCGTTTGGTACGCTGTTTTTGTTTACGGTGATATTTGCATGGCCTAATGCAGCATCAGCATCTTTACCCGTGATATCTTTGTCAACTAAATCAACTAAGAATAAGTGGTTCTCAGTTCCACCAGAAACAACTTTATAACCGCGTTTTTGGAAAACTTCGACCATGGCTTTCGCGTTTTTCGCAACTTGTTGTTGGTAAACTTTGAACTCAGGTTCCATCGCTTCTTTCAATGCAACTGCTTTACCTGCAATCACGTGCATTAAAGGGCCGCCTTGGGAGCCTGGGAATACCGCTGAGTTGATTTTTTTGTACAGCTCTTCGTCACCGCCTTTCGCGAGGATCAAACCACCGCGTGGACCTGCTAACGTTTTGTGGGTTGTGGTTGTCACAACGTGAGCATGTGGAACTGGGTTTGGATAAACACCTGCTGCAATCAGACCCGCAACGTGTGCCATATCAACAAATAAATAAGCGCCAATGGCATCTGCGATTTCACGCATTTTAGCCCAATCAACCACGCCTGAATACGCAGAGAAACCACCGATAATCATTTTTGGTTTATGTTTTTCAGCTTGCGCTTTGATATCGTCGTAGTCAATCTTACCGCTTTCATCAATACCGTAAGGGACGATGTTGTACAGTTTACCCGAGAAGTTAACTGGGGAGCCGTGCGTTAAGTGGCCACCGTGCGCAAGGTTCATACCCAGCACAGTATCACCTGGTTGTAACAGTGCCATGTAAACTGCCGCATTCGCTTGTGAACCAGAGTGTGGCTGCACATTTGCGTAGTCTGCACCAAATAATTCTTTTGCGCGGTCAATCGCTAATTGCTCAACCACATCGACGTACTCACAACCGCCGTAATAGCGCTTGCCTGGATACCCTTCTGCATATTTATTGGTTAGCTGAGAACCTTGAGCCTGCATGACTCGTGGACTGGTATAGTTTTCAGAAGCAATTAATTCAATGTGTTCTTCTTGACGTTGTACTTCTTGCTCCATTGCTTCCCATAATTTTGGATCATAGTCTGCAATATTCATTTCACGCTTTAACATTCGCTTCTCCTGCCTCAGCAATTCAATAGGTTGACAATCAATTCATCGCAATAGCACACAGTGTAAACTCTTTTTCGTTCTTGAGATAGCCCTAAAGAAAAAATATACGCAAACGATTGCATTAATTTTTTTCACGTCATTTAGCACTCTTCGCCTCATTATAAAATAGCCCAAATTTCAAATTTTGACGTATGAATCTCTGGTATTGCGAGTCCCTTCTCATTATGTGTCTATTTTTGCCCTATTTTGTCTGTTTGCGTCTTTACAGATACCCTTAAATATTATAAGTTGTATTTAAAATGCATGTTTATAAATAAACTTTATGTCTCTCAAAAAAAGTATAGGTTTTCGGGAAAAAACCCAGCTATCTCGATGAAAACACAGTGTTATGTTTTTTGATAGCTTAGGAAAAATGCCGGAACCCTTCCTGACTGAGAACATGAAAATAATTCAGGAGCACCTGTATGTTAGACAACCAAACAATCGCCATTGTTAAATCAACCATTCCTGCTATCGCCGCTACTGGGCCTAAACTTACTGCACATTTCTACGACAGAATGTTTAATCAACATCCTGAGTTAAAAGATATTTTCAACATGACCCACCAAGCTAATGGTGCACAACGTGAAGCATTGTTTAACGCCATTTGCGCCTATGCGGTTCATATTGAGACCCCTGAAGCCTTAATCTCAGCTGTTGAAAAAATCGCTCAAAAGCACGTCAGTCTAAATATCAAACCTGAACATTACCCAATCGTTGGCGAAAACTTACTCGCGGCAATTGATGAGCTACTCAATCCCGGCCAAGAAGTACTTGATGCATGGGGGAAAGCCTACGGTGTATTAGCGGATATTTTTATTGGCCGTGAAGCCTCAATCTACCAAGAAAATGCTGACAAAAGTGGCGGTTGGGAAGGTTTACGAGAATTTAAACTAAAACAAAAACAACCACAAAGCGATGTTATCACCAGCTTTGAGTTCGTTCCTGTTGATGGTAAGCCAGTCGCAGGCTATCGCCCAGGTCAATACATCACGATTTATATTAATCATGATGGATTTGAGAACCAAGAGATCCGCCAATACTCTCTGACAACAGCACCTAATAGTCAAAGTTACCGCATCGCAGTAAAACGCGAAGACCAAGGCGCTGTGTCTAATTTCTTACATCAGCATATCAATGAAGGTGACAGTGTTTATTTAGCTCCGCCATGTGGTGATTTCTTTATTGATGTTGATAGCCAAACGCCTGTTACATTGATTTCCGCGGGTGTTGGCCTAACGCCAATGTTGAGCATGTTAAATCACCTCACACAACAAGGCCATGAAGCAACCATCAATTGGCTACATGCGGCGGAAAATGGTGCTGTTCAAGCATTTAACCATGAAATTGAACAATTAATGGCAAGACAGAAAGCTGGCCATAGCGCAATTTGGTTTAATCAGCCTCGGGATAATGACCGCCTCGGCTTTGGTTATCAATATGAAGGGTTAATGGATTTACAGAAAGTGCGTGAATGGATTGACCAGCCGAATATGCAGTTCTATTTCTGTGGCCCAGTTGGCTTTATGCAGTATATTGGCCAGCAATTAATTTCAATGGGCGTTAATGCAGATGCAATTCATTATGAATGCTTTGGCCCTCATAAAGTGCTAACCCTCAATTAAGAGATAAAAAAATGCTCTTCGAGTAAGAAGAGCATTTCCTGAAACGTATCAGCCAACAGAAACTGTTCTAATGGCTGGGTGTTTGAAGTTTTTTCACAACTTAGCGGTAACGGGCTCGCATAAAAAATACACTGTTCTAATCCCATTCCTGTGTATTTTACCGTTACCGCCTTTTAATTCAACAGACTAAATCGCTTCTTCGTCCTGTTCTCCCGTACGGATACGGATCACGCGGGCTACATCGTAAACAAAGATTTTACCATCACCAATTTTGCCAGTTTGCGCTGTTTGCATGATAGTTTCAACGCAGTTTTCCACGATATCGTCAGGCACTACAATTTCAATTTTAACTTTCGGTAAAAAGTCCACCATATACTCTGCACCACGGTACAGTTCAGTGTGCCCTTTTTGACGGCCAAACCCTTTCACTTCTGTGACCGTCATACCGGTGATCCCGACTTCGGCCAGCGCTTCACGAACATCATCAAGTTTAAATGGCTTTATAATTGCATCAATTTTTTTCATAAATAGTTCCTGTTATGACCAGTTTTTACGGCCAAAACCTGAGGTGATCGGATAACGGCGGTCTTTACCAAAATTCCGCATGGTAATACGCGGTCCAACAGGTGCTTGTCGGCGTTTATATTCATTAAGATCGACCAAACGCACCACTTTACGGACAACCTCTTTATCAAAACCTAACTTG
This sequence comes from Providencia sp. UF-183, assembly GCF_058246155.1. Classification (NCBI taxonomy): domain Bacteria; kingdom Pseudomonadati; phylum Pseudomonadota; class Gammaproteobacteria; order Enterobacterales; family Morganellaceae; genus Providencia; species Providencia sp. UF-183. The sequence continues at coordinate 67,395 of NZ_JBSICD010000005.1, forward strand.
ATAAGGTCATTAACGGATAAGTCTTTTTCAACATAACCTTCTAAGATAGCATCTAATATCTCATAAGGCGGTAAGCTATCTTGGTCTAACTGCCCCGGAGCCAATTCCGCTGACGGTGGCCTATCAATCACACGCTGTGGAATTGCTGGTGAAAGCGTATTGCGGTATTTAGCCAGTTCAAAAACCAGTGTTTTTGGCACATCTTTTAATACATCGAAGCCACCTGCCATATCACCATACAATGTTGAATAACCGACGGCGGATTCGCTCTTATTACTGGTTGTTAAGACTAAACGACGACGTTTATTGGACATCGCCATTAAGATAACAGCGCGGCAGCGTGCTTGTAAGTTTTCTTCAGTGGTATCAACCGCCGTACCCTCAAACATTGGGCTTAACTGCGCCATGAAGGAGTCAAACATCGGTTCGATAGAAACAATATCAAATTCCACGCCTAATAACTCAGCCTGTTCTTTGGCATCATGAATGCTCATTTCGGCAGTATAACGGAACGGCATCATCACCGCTTGTACTCGTTCTTTACCAATAGCATCTACCGCGATAGCAACGGTTAAACCCGAATCTATCCCACCTGATAGTCCAAGGATTGCACCATTGAAGCCATTTTTATTGATATAATCACGAGTCGACATCACTAAGGCTTGGTATACCTGTGCGACAGGGTCATTTTCAATAAACACACTCCCTTCGCTCACCAATTCCAACTCATCAAATTGTACCGTGACAACTTGTTCTTTGAATTCAGGCAGCTTAAAGGTTTGTTTGCCTTTATTTGCAATGACTTTCGAACCACCATCAAATACTAATTCGTCTTGTCCACCCACTTGGTTAAGGTAAACGATAGGCATGTGGGTGCGTTGGCAATGGTCAATCAATAAGTCGCTACGGATATGTTCTTTGTGAATATCATAAGGCGATGCATTGATTGTTAATAATAACTCAGCGCCAGCGCCTTTAACTGCATCTACAGGCTCGTCATACCAAATGTCTTCACAAATCAATAAGCCTAATTGATAGCCTTTAAATTCCACTACGCAGGTTTTTTCAGCTGCACTGAAATAACGTGGTTCATCAAAAACGCCGTAGTTTGGGAGTTCTTGTTTAAAATAGCGAGCATGCAATTTTCCTTGGTAGAAGAAAGAGAGTGCATTGAAGATTTCATCCCCTTCATAACAAGGGTGACCAACAATAATCGCCGTTTCTGTACTCGCCTTTTGTAAACGTTCAAGCTGAGCTTCACATCTGTCTTCAAAATCTGCGCGGAAAATTAAATCCTCTGGCGGGTACCCCGTCAAAGACAGTTCTGAAAACATCACAATATCGGTTTGTGAGGCTTGTTCACTCACCACTTGCAACATACGATCGCAGTTACCTTCGATGTCACCGACTAACCAGTTAAGTTGTGCGAGTGAAATATTAAGCTTACGGCTCATAACGTGTTTCTTCTCCCGAAGCGTGAATACGGTTTACCTTGTCCACTAGATTATGTAGACAAATAATAGTTAATTATTCTTTAAAATCATTAGCTTCTAAATCGTGGCGACCAAGCAATTTATAAAACTCGGTACGATTTCGCCCTGCCATGCGTGCAGCTTGTGTGACATTGCCTTTTGTCATCTGCAATAACTTGCGTAAATAATTCAATTCAAATTGATTACGTGCTTCGACAAAGGTTGGCAATGCGGTATTTTCACCTTGTAGCGCTTGGCTGACAAGGGCTTCACTAATAACAGGTGATGTCGTTAACGCCACACATTGTTCAATCACGTTAACCAATTGGCGTACATTACCCGGCCAAGTTGCTGTCATTAGGCATTTCATCGCATCACTTGAAAAACTGCGCACAAAAGGCTTATGCCGAGACGCAGATTCCCTCAATAAATGATTTGCTAACAATGGAATATCTTCTGCACGCTCATTTAGTGCAGGAATGCGTAAATTAACTACATTCAAGCGATAATAGAGATCTTCACGAAACTCATTTTTTTCCATCGCTTTCGGTAAATTACGGTGCGTTGCAGATAAAATACGTACATCGATATCTAAGTCGCGGTTACTCCCTAAAGGACGAACTTTGCGTTCTTGTAACACACGTAATAATTTTACCTGCAAAGGCATTGGCATATCGCCAATTTCGTCAAGAAATAGTGTCCCACCACTTGCGGCAAAAAATAGCCCTTCACGGTTACTCACTGCGCCCGTAAAGGCGCCTTTTGCATGGCCAAATAGCTCAGATTCTAAAAGTTGTTCTGGTAATGCGCCACAGTTGATAGCAATAAATGGTTTACGTGCTCGAGGGCTTGCTTTATGAATGGCTTGCGCTAACACTTCTTTACCCGTCCCACTTTGGCCGTTAATCAGTACGCTAACGTCTGATTGAGCCACCATATGTGCTTGCTCAAGAAGGCGGATCATTAAAGGGCTACGAGTGACTATCCCTGAGCTCCAGGCTTCATCGCTCATGGGTGATGAAGACAATGCTAACGCTTCATCGATTGCTTTATATAAAGCGTCTTTATCGACAGGTTTAGTTAAAAAGCTAAACACACCACGCTGTGTAGCCGCTACAGCATCAGGGATTGAACCATGTGCCGTTAATATAATAACGGGCATATTAGGATGGGCTTTTTGCACTTCATCAAACAGCGCCATGCCATCCATTTCATCCATGCGCAAGTCACTTATCACTAAATCTAACTTTTCTTTCTGTAAGATTTTGAGTGCTTCTGGGCCACTTTCCGCGGTGGTGACTTTAAATCCTTCGCTACTTAGTCGCATCCCTAGCAACTTAAGTAAACTTGGGTCATCATCCACCAGCAGTAAATTTGCCGACTTACGGTTTGTCATTGTTGCACGTTCTCCGATGAAGGTTGTTCTGCGGGTTTTGGTGCTTCAGATGAGGTCTCTTTATCGCCTTCAACAACGCTTTCGACTTCTTTTTCCGTTTCATTAGTGCTTTTTTTCCGTGAGGAAAGTTGGCGCTCAATGTCTGTTAAATTTTCGAGCTTACGCGATGTCGTATTCAGCTCAAAAGCCAATTTGGCGTTGTCCTCTTTTAGGCGATCAAGCTTAGTATCCATTTCTTGCTGTAAGCGTTTATAACGCACACCCGCATCAGAAAGGTTAATAATTTGCACTTGCTGCTCACGCCATAGCTGTAATAACGGGCGTACTGCCGTAGGAAAACTAAGGCTGTAGGTATTAATGCTATCAAGCATTTTACGCCGTTCGGCAATCGTTGGGTCTGCGGAGTTCAACAATATATTCTGTTGAAAGGCCTCTGACCAACTCGTAACATCTATTTTGCTCGCATTTTCACGCGCTTGCGAAGTCTCTGTGCGATCTGCACAGTCCATCATTCGCAACCAGAATAACGCATTTTCGCGAGCGGCTGGTTGCTCATTATCCCAAATCGTATCGCATGGTGCATAACGATAATCAGTGACTCTGACTTCAGGCACAACCACTTGTGCCAGCGTTTCCAGTGGTGATTGACCATTTTTTGCTACGCATCCACTTAGGATAAGGGTAAAAAATACCGCCCCAAAGCTAAACCCAGTTCGTCTCATCACAAACGGGTTTTTTTGATTAAGTTTATTTGGCAGTGCCTTACGATAGAGCACCGTCAAAAAATCTGTAGACCGATTGACCATTATTCATTCTCTGCTGTTAGAGGCAGTTCAATTCTAAAACAGACATCTGCTGATTTATATGGGACTAATGAGAGTTCTCCGCCCATTTGTTTTATACAGTCTTGTGCAATACTCAGCCCCAATCCACTCCCTTTTACCGCACCTTTTCTTTGTAAGGACCCTTGGTAAAAAGGCTCAAAGATCATGCTTTGCTCAGATTCGGGAATTGGCGTACCTGTATTCGCAACTTCAATCAATAGTTTATTGCCTGTTTGACGACTCGTGATCCAAATATTACCTGATTCGCCGCCATAGTGCACCGCATTGGAGTAGATATTATCAATAACTCGCCCAAGTAAGGTCGGTTCCGCTAAACAGCTTTCGACTTTTAAACGGACTTCCGTTTTAATATTTTTTGCTCTAGCAGGCAAATTATGTGCATTAACAATATCTTCAATCAATTTTTGTAGGTCAACTAATTGTGCTTCTGGTGGGTCATCAACCAATTTACGATTATAATCGAGTAGTTGCTCAATAAGTTGCTGAAGATGCTTACTGCTGTGGTCGAGAATTTCAACGACTTCCCTTTGAGAGTCAGTTAATGGCCCTGCGACTTCATCTGCTAGGAGTTCCGTTCCTTCTCGCATACTGGCGAGCGGTGTTTTTAATTCATGGGAAATGTGGCGTAAAAACTCATGGCGCTGAGACTCAAGCCAAGCTAAGCGCTCACTTAACCAAATAATACGTTGAGCAATGGTTCGCAGTTCTCTTGGCCCTTTAAAGCGTTCAATATTGCTTGCAAGCGTTCGCCCAGTGCCAAGGCGGTTGATCATTCGCTCAATCACTTTGACGGGCCCGATAATCATTCGAGTAAATAGAGTTACAAGCAATGCGCTGAGTAGAAATAGAATCAAGCTTTGCCAACCAAATAATTGGCCTTTGTTTGCAATCGCTTTTTGCAGTTGTTCACCACGGCTAAAAATGACATCACGAGTTTCTTGTACGAGCGCCGTATTTTCTGCTGAGAACTGCTCTAAGGCTTGAGTAACTTTCGCGGTAGGCTCATTATTTTCGCACGTCACTGTTTTAAGCTGTGCCAATGTTGCGGTGAGCTTTGAGGTGTCAGACGTTTGAGGCAAAATGGTTTTTTGCCTTTCAAACATTTGTTCATAATCGACAAATTGTTTTTGATACTGAGTCTTCAACGTTGCGTCTTGCAATACGCAATATTGACGATAGCTTCGCTCCATTTCCAATGCGAGACTGCTCATTACCTCACTGCGCCTTGCATCCAGTAAGGTCGTTTTATTGATATTTGCGGCTTGGTTACTCAGTTGTTCTAAGCTTTGATACGCTTGATATGCCAAAACTAATAAAGGCAACAAGACGAGCCAAAATGCCATCACAACCAGTTGACGCAAGGAACGCGGGAAAAAACGCCATTTGCTCAATACATTCATCTCATACCTATTAAACGTATTTCAATGGTAGCAGAACTCTCTCCCACGCGAAAAGATGAATTCGGGTTCTGAGTTCCATAGCATAAAAATCAGACTAACTATGACCGAATGACTGCAATCTACGTGCCAGTTTATTACATAAAAATGAGTATTTTCAGTGTGGTATATTCTACATTTGAATAGGTGAGTCGCTTGAGGTAACGACTATTCAATGATTAATTGTACGTACTTTGTGCAGATAGAGTGCTGAAGTTTGATGTATGGCAGATACAGGAAGGCGGAGATAAGGATCGACCTTAACTCCGCCAGCGATGATTTACTGCTTTTATAGGATTATGTCTTTACATTAAAGATAATCATATAGGTGGTGCCTCACTCCACGTGTCGCCCTGTGTTTGATAAGGCCCGAAGGCGAATATCTGTGCTGTTGGACGGTAGGCACCTTACTTTGGCGTCATTCTTGCTTTATGTGGTATGTACCCAACTATTTTTGGACCGACATAATAAATTGAATGAGCAACTGGGTATTATTATGCACAACCCATGCCAACTTTTCAATGTCATTTTTATCCTACTGAATAATATGAAAATTTAACTTTTCCTTTCTTTTGACTCTTTCTGAATACGCTGAAACGGTTTATCCAGCTCTTGGAATTGTCGCTAATTTAAGACACTCAAATACTCAATTGATAAATACCTTATATATCATACAGATAAATGTCTCCATTTGGAGACAGTGCATACCGGGGTTTGTCTCCTATTTTATACACTCTCGGTTTCATTACCCTCAGAATTATCACTCGCTGTTAAAATAAATCAATATAATTAATGTTTAATTTAAAACATCAAAAATATAAAATAATATTTATATCAACACATTAAATAAGAATAAATTCTATTTTCAAGCTATAAATATTATCAAACATAATTAATACTTAAATAATAATTATGTATTTACACTATTTTTATTAAGGCACTTCCATGAATACAAACTATCTCCCTGCATCTGATATTCATCAGCTTCAACCCGCAGTGCATGTTCTCGAACAATCGCTCGGTTATTTATACCAAGCCGCTTTGCGTGCTGCCGTCAAATTACAACTTGCGGAGCATTTACAATCAGGCCCTAAAACAGCAGAGCAACTTGCCCATGAAACAGGAGCAACACCAAGAGAACTCATTCGTATCGTCAGGCTCCTTGCAACCAAAAATATCTTTCAACTGTCCTCTGATAACCAACTCGCCCTAACGCCTGCCGCACAATTCCTGTCTAAAGAACACAAGTACTCACTGCGACAAGCAGTTTTAACATTCACCGATCCTACTTTTTGGTTACCTGCTGGTGAATTACATCGCTGTGCATTAGAACCGCATTTATTCAACAACATTTTTGGAATGGGTTTTTATGAATATTGGGAGAAAAACATTGATGCCCCAGATAATTTTCATAAAGGTATGTCTTCCGTCAGTGCCTTAGAAAATATATTTGTTGTTAATAGCTACCCTTTTCCAAATGATGGCGTGATCGCGGATATCGGCGGAGGCTGGGGAGGACTTCTGTTAGAGATCCTAAAAAATCATTCAACACTCAAAGGTATATTATTTGACAGAGAAACCGTTGTGGAAAATCACCTTCTTTATCAATTACAAGATGATTCTCGCTGGGAGGTTCAAACAGGCTCATTCTTAGAACGTTGCCCTGAATCTGATATTTATTTACTTAAATATATTGTACACAACTGGTCAGACTCTGTTGCGGTTAAGATATTAAAATCTGTTAGAAAATCGATGAAGCCATCATCTAAGGTTTTGATTATAGAGAACATAATATCTAATGACCCCATCCCTCATTTCAGTAAAAATATGGATCTTGTTCAAATGGCATTACTCGAGGAAGGGCACGAACGTACTGAAGATGAATTCATACAACTACTTACAAGTGCAAATTTAAAACTCAATCGTGTCATAACGACACAATGCCATATTGGCATAATCGAAGCATTGCCAATATAACCTCACCCCCTGCTTAGTGGCTTCAGTGGCCACTATAGTAAAAAATATCTGACTTTCTGATGAATATCAGAATTCTAAATGATGTTAGTAGCTTATCCCTGCTCATCTTGATATAAGATTTCTCAATACCCTACTCATCACAGAATATAACAACATGATAAAAATCGCCTTAGTTGATGACCACGTTGTTGTGCGCTCTGGTTTCGCACAATTACTGACCCTTGAGCCCGATATTTCCGTTGTTGGGCAGTATGCGAGCGCCCAAGAAGCATTGCCTAACCTTCTTAGTTTAGAGATTGATGTCGCCATTATGGACATTTCAATGCCAGATGAAAATGGCTTACAGCTGTTATCACGCCTTCGCCAAAAAAAGCCCGACTTTAGAACCATTATTCTTAGCATTTACGACACCCCCGCTTTTGTACAAAGTGCATTGGATGCCGGAGCAAGCGCTTATTTGACTAAACGTTGCGGGCCAGAAGAGTTAGTACAAGCAGTACGTTCTGTTCACCAAGGAGGCTGCTATTTATGTGCGGACGCCATGCGAGCCCTGCGTCATTCACCGCAACAGCACCACGGCATACAAGAGTTGACTCCACGGGAGCGGGAGATTTTTGATTTATTGGTGGCGGGTCTCAGCGTAAAAGTCATCGCAGAGCAACTCGAGCTTAGCCATAAAACAGTGCATGTCCATCGCGCTAATGTGCTCGGTAAATTGCAATGCGAAAACACCATCGACCTTGTGCACTACGCACTAGAACATAACCTTATTTCAAGGTCTTAAATAGTATGAGTAAAAGCTTGCGTTTGACATTACAATCCATTTTTTTGCTTTTTACCTACTCATTATTGTGGATTGGGCTGTGGATCATTGGCTTTTATTTAAGTGAAAATAGCTTTCAGGCAACCTTGTTTTTACCCCAAGGGCTGCGCCTTGCCTTGATGATAATCCTCTGGCGGCGCTACTGGCCTACTTTGCTACTCAGCGAAGGTATTTTGAATTTTTGGTTATCTGGGGAACAACTGCTCTTCCAGCCGATTTTGCTGCTCTCCCCACTGTTAAGCCTTGGTGTGGCTTTTGTTATTCAAGATATTTGGTGGCGCTATACCTTATATTGGCAGCGCTTATTGCTATTGCTGGCGGGTGTCGCTGCAAACAGTGTCCTACACGCATTACTGTTTGGCTGGCTATCGTCCTATTCCATTAGTCAGCTCTTTTTAACAACATTTACGGGTGGAATACTGCTCTCGCCATTTGTTTATCTTATTTATGAATATCTCCATGAGCAGCATTACCAGATGTTACTTGATTATGGAACGCCAGATAAGCAGTTACGCACCTCATTGATTGTTTGGTGCTTCTTATTTTGTGTTGTCGGTCTTAGCGCCCAAGTCTTTTTCGCCCCTGAAATCGAACGTTTGATTGTATTACTGGTTTTTATTCCGAATGTATTTATGGCTTACCGCTATGGTTGGCAAGGCGGTGTGCTTTCGGCATTATTAGGCAGTTTAATTATTACTTTTGCTCGGCAATTTCATGGCGCGTTTGCAGACTTAGAAGAACTGGAAATGTTCCTCAGTACTCAGGCTTTGATCGGTATTGGGTTAGGGATTGCTATTAGCCGCCAAAAACAACTCGCGAGTAACCTGCAGCGTTATCGGCAACGCTTAGAGCAAGAGTTAAAAGCACGACGCGACCTAATGCGCCAGCTAGTTCATACTGAGGAAGATATCAAAAAAGCCATCGCTCGCGAATTACATGATGAAATTGGGCAGAATATTACCGCCATTCAAATTCAATCCATGCTAGTGAAAAAAACGGCACCAGATTCATTAAGCCACCAAGCGGCTAGCCAAATTAATGAGCTTGCTCAGCAAATTCACCAATCGACTCGTCAACTGTTACGACAATTACGTCCACCCGTTTTGGACGAAATGTCCCTTGAGGATGCGCTTACCCATCTCATTGCCGAATTTTCGTTTCCTGAAAATAATATTCAATGCCATTTTCGTTATGCCCTGCAAGAAACGCCAGTCAATGAAACCGTTCTGTTTACGTTATATCGCCTTGTTCAGGAATTGCTGAACAATATCAGTAAGCATGCGAAAGCCACACAAATCCACATCTCACTTGAGCAAATAGGTGACTCGATCCAGCTTATTGTTGATGACAATGGTGTGGGCATCCCTTTTAGCAAACGCACCAGTGGCTTCGGTTTACGCGGTATTGAAGAGCGCGTTAGAGCCCTCGGTGGGGATTGGACACTCACCACGCAAAACGGCACACAAATAATTGTTAACTTGCCCACATTTTGAGATAAAACATCGCAAAACTAGGAATTATTCCTAGTCCTCTAATACCTTCTCTCATCCCTTTTGTTAAAAACTTGATTACATTTTGCCAAACACGAGAAACACCATCATGACAGGTAAAAATACGTTGGATCTGGATAACACTTATCGTTTTTGGCGTCGCCGACTGATGTTATTCATGATTGTTGGCTATGCCACCTTTTATCTAACGCGAAAGAGCTTCAATTTCGTGATGCCTGTTATGCAAAGCGAATTGTTACTCGACAAAAGTGATATTGGTTGGATTGCTACCGCGTTTTACCTGACGTATGGCATTTCGAAGTTTTTGTCCGGTATTTTCCACGATATCACAGGCTACCGCTGGTTTATGGGGGCGGGCCTTGTGATGACGGGGATACTGAACATCATTTTTGCCTATTGTTTATCGTTCCCTGCTCTCTTGCTGGTTTGGACGTTAAACGGGTTTTTCCAAGGTTGGGGATGGCCACCTTGTGCACGAATTCTGACTCACTGGTATTCACGCAATGAACGTGGTTTCTGGTGGGGTTTATGGAATATCTCCATCAATCTCGGTGGCATGCTGCTGCCTTTGCTCACCGCGTTGTTAGCAACGCAATACAGTTGGCAAATGGCATTGATAGTGCCTGGTGTGATTGGTGTGGTCGTTGGGCTTTGGTTGTGCGGCCAGTTACGGGGCACGCCACAAGAAGAGCAACTCCCCAGTGTTGGGCAATGGCGTCAAGATGTACTGGAGCTGCGCCAAGAGCGTTTGTCTCCTCCCATGCCAATGTGGGTGATTTTAAAAGACGCGATTGTTTTCAACCGAATGATTTGGTTATTAGGTTTCTCCTATATTTTGGTTTATCTCATTCGTATGGCGATAAACGATTGGGGAAATCTCTGGTTAACAGAAACACATGGCACCAATTTACTCAGTGCCAACGCAACATTGTCGTTATTTGAATTAGGTGGGCTGCTTGGCGCACTGTGCTCAGGATGGGGCTCTGATATTTTGTTTCGCGGGCAGCGGGCGCCAATGATTTTGCTGTTTTCATTGGGGTTGTGTATCTCAGTCAGTGCCTTGTGGCTTACCCCTATTCATCATTACGCTTTATTAGCGGTGTGTTTTTTTGCTATTGGCTTTTTTGTTTTTGGACCACAAATGTTAATCGGTCTCGCTGCAACAGAATATTGTCATAAAAAAGCAGCGGGAGCGGTAACGGGTTACCTTGGGTTGTATGCCTATTTAGGGGCGGCAATTGCAGGGTGGCCGCTCTCTCAAGTCATCGCACATTACGGTTGGTCTGGGATGTTTACCTTACTCGCCAGTGCCGCTGCCTTGATGGGGCTACTGCTTATGCCGCTTTTGATTGCGAACGTCAGCAAACGAGAGCACATGGCAGGATCTGTTTCACCCTCTGATAATTAAAATCTGATAAAGGATTGAAAATGAAACTGAAAACTCTCTCTACTCTAATCGCAGCAGGCTTATCCCTCGCCGCAATTTCGACCACTGCAAGTGCGGCGGGTCGCCTTGTGGTTTACTGTAGCGCAACCAATGCAATGTGCGAAACAGAAACCCAAGCATTCGCTAAAAAATATGATGTGAAAACCACGTTTGTGCGTAACGGTTCGGGCAGTACTTTAGCTAAAATCGAAGCTGAAAAACGTAACCCACAAGCAGACGTGTGGTATGGCGGTACATTAGATCCGCATTCACAAGCGGGAGAAATGGATTTACTTGAACCATACAAATCACCAAAACTCGCTGAGATCATGCCACAATTCCAAGACCCAGCGAAACGTAAAGGTAACTACTCCTCAGCGGTTTACATCGGAATTTTAGGTTTTGGTGTGAATAAGGATCGCTTAAAAGAGAAAGGCTTACCTATTCCGACTTGCTGGAAAGATTTAACCAAACCTGAGTACAAAGGCGAAATTCAAATCGCTGACCCACAAAGTTCAGGAACTGCGTATACCGCATTGGCAACATTTGATCAGCTGTGGGGTAATGAGCAAGCCTTTGATTATTTGAAAAAATTAAACTCAAATATCTCTCAATATACCAAATCAGGTATTGCCCCAGCACGTAACGCCGCGCGTGGCGAGTCTGCCATTGGTATCGGCTTCTTACATGATTATTCATTAGAAGTGGAAAATGGCGCGCCATTAGAGTTAATCGCACCTTGTGAAGGTACAGGTTATGAAATCGGCGGGATCAGTATCCTGAAAAATGCCCGTAATATGGACAACGCTAAACTGTTCGTCGATTTCGTGTTGTCTAAAGAAGCCCAAGAGCTGAGCTGGAAAGAAGGTAAATCTTACCAAATCCTCACCAATACCACGGCAGAATCATCACCAATTTCGTTAAAACTGAATGACCTGAACCTGATTAACTACGATATGGATAAATATGGCGACGCCGATGTCCGTAAGAATTTAATCAACAAGTGGGTTACTGAAGTCAAAATGAGTAAATAACCACCCTGTGCGGCGTGAATGCGCCGCACTGAGCACTTACTTAACTAAAATAAAAATTAATTTAATTAAGCTCTAAATAGTTTGGGTTATCACAAGGCGGCAAGTGACGTTATTCCTAGGAACATACACAAGTATGTGACTTGGATAACAGAGCGCAGCCAACACAGTGACAGCGCAAAATATAACGAGATAAAAATTATAACTATTATCATTAAGCTCTAAATAGTTTGGGTTGTCACAAGGCGGCAAGTGACGTTATTCCTAGGAGCATACACAAGTATGTGACTAGGATAACAGAGCGCAGCCAACACCGTGACAGCGCAAAATATGACGAGCTTAGGGGGATCTATGTCTCAAACCCTAGCTCTGACACCACCTAAAAAGCGAGATAGCACCTTTTTTTGGCTGCTATTAGCTTGGGTTGGTTTCGCCTTGTTACCGTCTTGGAGCCTGGATTATGGCTTACTTGACTCGACGCAAGATGAAATCCTCGCCGCTTATGGGTGGAGCAGCCTGAATATTAGCTGGCTTTGGTATCTCTTGCCATCTGTGCTGTTTATTCGCCCGTTAACACCAGCGGATCGTTACCATAAAACTCGCCATTATTTCGATATTGCCGTTGCGGCACTCACTGCCGTTGTGGTGATAATCACCGCTTACCTTGATGGTAAGGGGCTTGGTTATTCAGCCATTGTGCTGTTTATTGCCTTAGGTATGGTGATGACGCACGCGTTAACCCGCCTTGAATGGCTGGGTGGCGACCAATTTGTCATTGGCTCACTGATCACCGTTGTTGCACTGATCACACTGTTTATCGTCTTCCCAAGTGTAGCGATTTTTATCCCCATGTTTACCGATGGTAATGGGGATTTTGCGCCATTTGCCTTTGTGGCAATTTTAACGCAATCCCACATTGTTCAAGTTATTATTAACTCGGTCTTTCTCTCTTTAGCCGTAGGCGCGGGTTGTACCTTCTTTGGGTTAATTTTAGCTATTTACACCACACGTATTGCGAAACGCTCTGCCATTATTGGTCGCGTGTTTTCTATCTTACCAATTGTGACACCACCATTCGTTGTCGGCCTTGGTGTGACCTTGATGATGGGGCGCTCAGGCTATATTACTGAATTTCTAGCCACTTACATGGGGTTAGAAAACACTAACTGGCTGTATGGTTTTACGGGAATTTGGCTCGCACAGGTTCTGGCCTTTACACCCATGTCATTTATGATTTTGGATGGTGCGATTAAAACTATTCACCCATCTTTGGAAGAAGCCTCTTACACCCTGCGTGCTAATCGCTACCAGACCTTCTTTAATGTGTTTATGCCATTATTGAAGCCTGCGCTAGCTAACGCATTTTTAATCGTTATTGTTCAGTCTTTAGCGGACTTTAGTAACCCGTTAGTATTAGGCGGTAACTTTGACGTCTTAGCGACACAAATCTACTTCTACATCACAGGTTCACAGTTAGATTACCAAGCTGCCAGTACCTTGGGTGCATCGCTGTTAGTATTCTCACTGCTAGTATTCTGCGTGCAGTATATGTGGATTGGTAAGCGTTCGTATGTCACGGTTTCTGGCAAATCTTACCGTGGTGATGTCCAGCCGCTGCCATCTTCTTTAATTACCACGGTGACTCTCTTCTTAGCAATTTGGGTTGCCTTTAACGTGCTGTTATACGGTAGCATTTTCTACGGAAGCTTTACGGTGAACTGGGGTGTGGATTACACCTTAACTCTGGATAACTTTATTAAGTTATTCGGCCAAGGTATGAGTGACGGCGCATGGCCTTCATTGCTCGATACCCTTCTGTATGCGGGAATTGCGGCACCAATTACGGCTATTCTCGGCTTGTTAATTGCTTATATCGTGGTGCGCCAAGATTTCCGTGGCAAGAAAACCATCGAATTCACCACCATGTTATGCTTCGCCGTACCGGGTACCGTTGCTGGTGTGTCATACATCTTAGCCTTTAACGACACCCCGTTCTATTTAACGGGTACAGCCGCCATCGTGATTATTTCGATGACCATGCGTAACGTCCCTGTGGGGATCCGCGCAGGTATCGCAGGCTTGGGGCAAATTGATAAATCATTAGATGAAGCGTCATTAAGCCTGCGAGCAGGTTCCATGCGCACCATTTTCTTTATCTTACTGCCACTCTTACGCCCTGCCATTTTGTCCGCGCTGATTTACAGCTTTGTCCGTGCCATCACCACGGTCAGTGCGATTGTGTTCTTGGTTACCCCTGATACACGCGTTGCCACCGCTTACATTCTTAACCGTGTTGAGGATGGTGAGTATGGCGTTGCGATTGCTTATGGCTCCATTTTGATTGTGGTCATGCTCGCAATTATCTTCTTATTTGACTATTTGATTGGCGAAGCCCGTGTTTCACGTTCCAAAGCCAAAAATGCACAGTGATCAGGGAGTAACTGACATGACACAACATAATTTTGTTGAATTAAAAAATGTGACTAAACGCTTTGGCACCAACACGGTCATTGATGATTTAAGTCTTTCTATTCCTCAAGGTAGCATGGTGACCTTATTAGGCCCATCAGGTTGCGGGAAAACCACCGTTTTACGTTTAGTTGCAGGGCTCGAAAAGCCGACCGAAGGCCGCATGTTTATTGACGGTGAAGATGTAACCGACCGTTCAATACAACAACGCGATATTTGTATGGTATTCCAGTCCTATGCCTTGTTCCCACACATGTCTTTAGGGGATAACGTAGGTTACGGTTTGAAGATGTTAGGCTTACCGAAAGCTGAAATCAAAAAACGGGTCGATGAAGCCTTAGAGCTGGTGGATTTAGCCGGCTTTGCTGACCGTTTTGTTGACCAAATTTCTGGGGGGCAACAACAGCGTGTCGCCTTAGCCCGTGCCTTAATCCTCAAGCCAAAAGTGCTGTTATTTGATGAGCCGTTAAGTAACTTGGATGCCAACTTACGCCGCAGCATGCGTGAGAAAATTCGTGAACTACAGCAACAATTTAACATCACCTCTTTGTACGTTACCCATGACCAAAGCGAAGCCTTCGCGGTATCCGATATGGTTCTAGTCATGAATAAAGGGAAAATCATGCAGTTAGGCTCACCGCAGGAACTCTATCGCCAACCTGCGTCGAAATTTATGGCCAGCTTTATGGGAGATGCCAACATTTTCCCTGCGACATTGACCGCAGATTCTGTTGATATCTTTAATTATTGCTTGCCACGCCCTGCACAAATTACCTCAACACAAACGCAAGTCACTGTAGGTGTTCGCCCTGAAGCCATTACCTTGAGTACACAAGGTGATGATAGCCAACGTTGTACCATCACCTACGTTGCCTATATGGGGCCACAATATGAAGTAACAGTTGATTGGCATGGTCAATCTATGTTGCTGCAAATTAATGCTACCCAGTTACAACCAAGTGTAGGGGAAAATTTGTACCTGCAAATTCACCCTTACGGCATGTTTGTGCTTGAATAATCAGCCGTTACCTTAAACACCAAACCGCCACATCCTGTTGGCGGTTTTTTTATGCTTCAAAATAAAAAAAGCAGAAGCGTTTTCGCCTCTGCTATGAATGAATTTACCAATAACTATAAGAATGCTTTATATGGCAGCTCTGGCTCATTTTTAAAGATATCGTTAAAGCCACGGAAGTGCTGATAATGCATACGATCTTTATCGGTTGGGTAAGTATATTTGCCGCCCACTTGCCAGAAGAACGGGGCAAACGTGTATTGCAAACGCTCTTTTTTCATATTCCACAACACTTCAATTTCACGCGGGTCGTTTTGGAAGTTAGCCCAAATATCGTGGTGGAATGGAATAACGCGTTCGCAATTTAATGATTCTGCGGCACGCAAAATATCTGAAGAGGTCATTTTATCCGTCACACCACGAGGGTTTTCGCCGTAAGACAGTAATGCGACGTCGATATTGTAACGGTTACCGTGGGCCGCATAATAGTTTGAATAGTGGGAATCACCTGAGTGATAAACAGAACCGCCCGTGGTTTCAATTAAATAGTTCACTGCACGGGAGTCCATGCCATCTAAAATAGCTTTATCGTATGAAGACACCCCCTGCGGCAACGTCACTAACGCTGTGCGGTCGAAAGAGTCTAATACACGGATTTTCATGTCTCCGACGTCTAGCACATCGCCTACTTTTGCCACCACACAACGCTCAGCAGGTACGCCCCATTTTGTCCATAAATCCACACACGCTTGTGGGCCAATAAACTTAACGTGGTCGCCGCAGTTTTGTAGCACGGCTGCCGCTACGTTAACATCGATATGGTCAGCATGGTCGTGTGAGGCTAAAATCGCATCCACCTCTTTAATTGCGAATGGGTCAAGGGGAAAAATTGCTGTACGCAAGTTAGGTTGTAGCGCTTCGACTCCCCCCATACGCATCATTTGGTGTTGCTTGTTCATCAGTGGATTTTTTTGTGTTTTTTTCCCTGTGCCACACCAAAAATCGATAGAAATATTGGTATTACCCGCACTTTTCAACCAAATACCTGTGCAACCTAACCACCACATTGAAAATGTATTGGGCTCAACAACGGTTTTTTCAATTTCTTCATTTAGCCACGTCCCCCACTCAGGAAACGTACTTAAAATCCAAGATTCACGTGTAATTTCATTGACTTTGCTCATAGTGATAATACCTTTTCCAGAATTTTAGATGTCAGGAGCCCGATGCCTTAATGAAAGAATTAAGGCATGAAGGCAAATTTGTTTAAATTCAATAAATCAGGTAGTCGGCTAAACTAGACGAGGATCACGCGAGTCCCTTGCGCTTCAATCCCTTTAATCACCTCAGGGTTTGCATTTCTTCCCGTGATAAGTACATCAATCTTATTTGCTGGGCAAAATAACATCCCTGTTCGATGGCCTACCTTGGAACTGTCGACAACCACCACTAATTTATCGATTTGGTCTAGCATCTGCTGCTCAGCCACGGCGGTTAGCATATCGGCTTTATATAAACCGGCTTCCGTTAGCCCCTTCCCTGACGTGAACATCCAGTTACCTGCGTAGCCCATCAGTGTATTGAGGGCTGGATTTAAAAAGATGTTTTGTGCCTTGTTATACTGCCCACCAATTAAAATGACATCATCATGGTCTTCATCAATCAAATAACTGGCTAGCGGGAAGTAATTGGTCACAATCTGTACGTTTTTACCGCAAAGCTGCTGCCCTAACATAAAGGCCGTTGAACCACAGTTAATCACTGCGCTTTCTCCTGGGAGACAAAGCTCCGCAGCTTTGATAGCAATTTCTGATTTTTCTTCGTAGTGGTCAGTGCTATTAATATTGAGCGGTGTCCACTTACGCTTTTTCTTTTCAATTCGTTCTGCACCATTACGGACTTTCCGTAACTTACCTTGCTCATCAAGCTTTGAAATATCACGACGAGCGGTTGCAGGAGACACATTAAACTGTTCGGTAATATGAGAAACGCTAATCACCCGCTGCGTTTCTAATAACGACAAGATTTCATTGTGTCTTTGCACTTCATTCATAACTATCGCCTTATTAAGAAATAATCATATCAATGACAACTAATGACTGAAAATGATTATTGGTGATTAGTTTTGATTCTATTTATCTCACCTAATGTTGTCAACCTTTGCTAGTGCAAAAATTGAATATTTGACATAAATAAAATTACCATGTTGATTTTATTGAATATTTAAAATTTTACGTGATCAGGTCGCCATTTATTTATTTTTTTACTGGTAAAAAAACAGACAAATGCAAACAATCATAAAAGAGCAATTCGTGATTACATTTGATCATAATTGATTTTTGCGCGACCATTTATCTGTTTTAAATGATTATATCGCAATAACACCAGATACGATCAATATGATTAATCTCTGACCCATATAAATTACAAATACAATTTGATTAGAGGTAAAAATATGGATTTTTTATACGACGCTTTCTATATTTTTTACAGCCAAGTAATGACTAAAGCGCCTCTACTACTCGGCTTAGTCACATTTATTGGTTACTGGCTATTAAAGCGTGATGGTACGACAATCCTCAAGGGGACAATCAAAACAATTGTCGGCTTTATGTTAGTGGGTGTTGGAGCAAGCACCTTGGTGTCTAGCTTTAAACCCGTCATCGAAAAAATGTCTGAATACCACGGCCTTACCGGTTCAGTGATAGACCCATACACTTCAATGATGGCCACCATGGAAACCATGGGTGATAACTATTCGTGGGTCGGTTATACCGTGTTACTCGCCCTTGCGATTAACATACTATTAGTGCTATTTCGCCGTGTCACCGGTATTCGTACCATCATGTTGACAGGGCACATCATGTTCCAGCAAGCTGGCTTGATTGCTGTTTTCTACTTTGTGCTGGGTTCAAGCATGTGGGAAACCATTTTGTATTCCGCAGTCTTGATGGCGCTGTACTGGGGGATCTCCTCCAATATCATGTTTAAACCAACCCAAGAAGTGACTGGCGGAGCGGGTTTTTCTATCGGTCACCAACAGCAGTTCGCTTCATGGATAGCGACCAAAGTTGCCCCAAAACTGGGGGATAAAAAAGACAGTGTTGATAACTTAAAATTGCCAAAATGGCTGCATATTTTCCACGATAGCATCTCAGCGACAGCTATTGTAATGACACTCTTCTTTGGCGTTATTTTGATTTCTTTTGGTCTGACTAACCTGCAAACTATGGCAGGCACCACGCACTGGACTATCTACATTATTGAAACAGGCCTGAAATTTGCCGTTGCCATTCAAATCATCGTGACAGGTGTACGGATGTTCGTCGCAGAGCTTTCTGAGGCATTTAAAGGTATTTCTGAGCGCGTTATTCCTAATGCTGTGCTCGCTATCGACTGTGCGGCTATCTATGCTTTCTCTCCGAATGCGATGGTATTCGGCTTTATGTGGGGCGCAATCGGCCAGTTTGCTGCGGTATTGGGGATGTTAGCCTTCAATTCGCCGATTATGATCATCCCCGGTTTTATTCCGATGTTCTTCTCCAATGCCACCATCGGTATCTTTGCAAACCACTTTGGCGGTTGGAAAGCCGTGATGAAAGTGTGTTTCGTGATGGGAGTCATCGAAATTTTAGGTTCCGCATGGGCTATCGACTTAATCAACCGTCAAGGCACCGATTTTAGTGGCTGGATGGGAATGGCTGACTGGGCGCTTGCATTCCCAGTGATTATGCAAGGCCTGTCATTTTCAAAAATGTTCTTCTTTGTCATTGTCGCACTTTCCCTTGTCTACATGTACTTCGCCGCGAAAAAACTGCGTGCAGAAGAAGATGCTGAAGGCGCCCTTGAAGCGGCAATTGAAACAGTAGAGGACGTTGAATCAGCCCCGATTGAGCACAGTGGTGCCAAACCGGTACGCATCTTAGCGGTATGTGGTAATGGTCAAGGTTCCTCCATGATGATGAAAATGAAAATTGGTCAGTACCTTGAGAAAAAAGGCATCCCACACATCATGGATTCCTGTGCGGTATCCGACTATAAATCGAAATTAACAGCAACAGACATTATTGTTTCGTCAAAGCACTTAAGTTCAGAAATGGACCCAGGTGAAGGTAAGTTCGTTCTTGGCGTACAAAATATGCTCAACCCAAATTCATTCGGTGATGAGTTGCTCAATATCATTCATACCAATTTTATTCGTCACTAATCATGTTGATACCTCGATAGACGCTACTGCGCATCTATCGAGGTAAATATCATCCAAGAGGAAGTCATAATGGGATTCAAACAATCATTAATCGACAACAATTCTATCCAGCTCCATGCCAACGCAACAAATTGGCGTGATGCGATTAAAATTGGTACAGACATGCTAATTGTCTCTGGTGCCATCAAGCCCGATTATCATAATGCCATCATCAGCAGTGTCGAAAAACTGGGCCCGTATATCTGCATCGCCCCAAACTTGGCCTTACCCCACGCACGCCCTGAAGATGGCGTTATTCGCACCGCTTTTGCGTTGGTGACCTTAGAAAAACCCATTATTTTTGATGGGGAAGATGAGCCCGTCGACGTTTTAATTACACTTGCGGGTAGCTCTTCGGACGAACATATGGAAGGATTGATGGAGGTCACCCAAGTTCTTGATGATGAGGACAGCGAAACGGGTGTCGATCTTAACAAACTGCGCCAATGCCACACAGCCGACGATGTGTATCGCGTGATTGATGAGGCACTCGCGAAAAACGCTTAAAAGGATTAATTAATATGTATAAAGTGCTCGCATTAGATTTAGATGGGACGGTTCTGACGGCTCAACACACTATCCACCCAGAAGTGCGGTCTGCCATCCAAGACGCGGCAAAACATTGCCACGTGATGATTGTGACAGGTCGTCACCATACCGCTGCGCGCCCTTATTACGATGAACTGGGGTTAACCACACCCATTATTTGCTGCAATGGCACCTATATCTATGATTACCAAAATGAGAAGGTGCTCACACAAACCTCAATTGCTAAAGACGATGCCTTGGCCTTTATTGAATTGGCACAAAAAAACCAATTCAAACTGGTGCTGTATACCACCAATGAAATGACCTATTCAAAATCACAACCCATTGACTATATGAAAGATATGGAGCTGTGGGCGGCAGACCCAAGCCTTGCACATCCCCCAAAAATCTACCGTATTGATTCATTTGAAGAACAGGTTCGTGATACCGATTACGTTTGGAAATTTGTCGTTGAAGGCGACCCGAATGCCATCGAGCAATTAATGGACGTCTCGTGGGTGAATGACAAATTCACGGCTGAACGTTCGTGGGTTAATCGCATTGATATCGCCTGTAAAGGTAACAACAAAGGCATGCGCTTAGCACAATACGTTAACCAGCTTGGTCTCAAGCCTGAGCAAGTGATTGCCGTTGGCGACAACCATAATGATATTTCCATGATCCAATACGCAGGGCTCGGTGTTGCTATGCCACATGCTGATGAGGCAGTCAAAGCACAAGCCAATGCTATCTGCGCCACTGATAACAATCACGACGGACTTGCCCGTTTGATACGAGAAAAAATTCAAGGATAAAACCATGACTAAACCGTTGATCCAAATCGCGTTAGACCAAACTAACTTACCTGCGGCACTGGATGTTGCTGAAAATGTGCACACTTTTGTTGATATCATTGAAGTGGGCACAATTTTAGCGTTTGCCGATGGCATGAATGCCGTGTCGACGTTACGCCAAAAATATCCAAATCACATTCTGGTTTGCGATATGAAAACCACTGACGGTGGCGCTATTTTGTCGAAAATGGCATTTGAGGCAGGGGCGGATTGGATCACGGTGTCAGCGGCGGCGCATATCGCTACTATTGCGGCCTGTAAAAAAGTGGCTGACGAATTTCAGCGTGAAATTCAAATTGAAATTTACGGCAATTGGACATTTGAAGATGCTAAAAATTGGGTGGATTTAGGCATTACTCAAGCTATTTACCATCGTTCTCGTGATGCCGAACTTGCGGGTATTGGCTGGACTAATGAAGATATCGAAAAGATGCGCAAATTATCTGATTTAGGGCTCGCATTATCCATTACAGGCGGCATTGTGCCTGAAGATATTCACCTATTTAATGGCATTAAAGCCAAAGCCTTTATTGCAGGGCGTGCCTTAGTGGGTGAAAAAGGAAAACAAACCGCAGAAGCATTACGTGAGCAAATTAATCGCTTCTGGAAATAAGCCCCAGATTTACGCCCTATCCGCTTTGCAGATAGGGCGCCATCTATTTAATCACCAATATCCCGCGCTTTACCCTGCTATTTTTTGCCTTTATCTTTTATTCTCAATGATAAAATTGAATCTATACCTCCTTTTAATAAGACATAATCAAATGAAAAAATTATTGATTGCCGCATTTGCTGTTTCTGCATTAACTTGGCAAGTTTCTGCTTCGGCACGTACAGACCAAGTGAAAATTCATGATGGTGGTGAAGTATCCTGTGAGCAATGTGGCAAAGGCGCTGCTGTTAGCTGGATTAGTGTGGGTGATGCGTACTTTGGTATTGGCTCACAAGTTCATGAAACTAACCGTTGGGCGCTGTTGCGTGAAGATGCCGGCATTTCTTGCCCTGCGGGTAAATGGTACTTTATTGATAAGAAAAATAAACGCTTAGAGTTAGAAGAAGCTACCGCAGTCGGTGCTGATTGCAATGAAATTGAAGCCGTTAAACTCACTGAAGTGGACGATGGGCTAAAAGTCAGCGTGAAAACTTACAATGGATTAAACCAAGAGTTTATCTTGAACTAATCATTCTATTTTTAAGCGATAAAAAAACAGGCCAGTGAGCAAATCAACTGGCCTGATGTTTATTCAATTAGCTTACTGATTATTAGCCTAATTGCTTGCGTGCATTACGGAAAATACGCATCCATGGGCTATCTTCCCCCCATGTTTCTGGGTGCCAAGAGTTGCTCACTGTACGGAAAACACGCTCTGGGTGCGGCATCATAATGGTTGCTCGGCCATCTTTTGATGTCACTGACGTAATACCATTAACTGAACCGTTCGGGTTCGCAGGGTATTGTTCCGTCACTTGCCCATAGTTATTCACAAAACGCATAGCCACCAAGCCGTTATCTTCTAATTGCTGAAGATGTGCCGCGGCGCGAGTTTCCACTTGCCCTTCACCATGAGAGACCGCAATTGCCATACGAGAGCCCGCCATGTCTTGCAGTAATAATGATGGACTATTGGCGATTTCCACTAAGCTAAAGCGGGCTTCGAAACGCTCTGAACGGTTACGGACAAAACGTGGCCAGAATTCAGCACCGGGGATCAGCTCGTGCAGGTTGGACATCATCTGGCAACCGTTACATACACCCAGTGATAAAGTATCTGGGCGGTTAAAGAATGCTGCAAACTCGTCACGCACTTGGTTGTTGAACAAGATAGATTTCGCCCAACCTTCCCCTGCCCCCAATACATCACCGTAAGAGAAACCGCCACACGCCACCAGCGTTTGGAATTGCTCAAGAGATACGTTACCCGCCAGCAAATCGCTCATATGCACATCAACGGCATCAAAACCTGCGCGGTCAAAAGCTGCTGCCATTTCAACGTGGGAGTTAACCCCTTGCTCACGCAGCACGGCAACTTTCGGGCGTACACCGGATAAAATAAACGGCGCCGCAATATCATCTTCAATATCATAAGTTAGCTTAGCATTTAAGCCCGGGTCTTGGTTATCTTGCTTCAGCGTATGTTCTTCGTCTGCACACACTTCGTTATCACGCAAGCGCTGCATCTGCCATGTGGTTTCTGCCCACCATTGACGTAATAAACTGCGAGACTCGCGGTAAACTACCGTATCACGGCTATTGATGATCACGATATCGTCATGAATTGCTGAGCCTAAATAATGCACACAATTGGCTAAACCTGCCTCTGCAAAGCACGCTTCAACGTAATCTTTATCAGCGCCATTGATTTGAATGACTGCACCTAGCTCTTCGTTGAATAATGCAGCTAAAGTGTCTTCATCAAATGAACTGATGTCGACATTGATTCCGCAATGACCTGCAAATGCCATTTCCGCTAAAGTGACGAATAAACCACCGTCTGAGCGGTCATGGTAAGCCAGTAATTTTTGCTCAGATAACAGTTTTTGAATGGTATTGAAGAAGCCGAGTAAACGCTCAGGGCTATGGACATCAGGTGCTTTGTTGCCTAATTGACGGTAAACCTGCGCAAGGGCTGAACCGCCTAACGCGTTTTGACCTTCACCTAAGTCAATTAATAATAACGCGTTATCTTCTACCGTTTTTAATTCAGGCGTTACGGTTAAACGAACATCTTCAACGCGACCAAATGCGGTGATCACCAATGACAATGGCGAGGTCATTTCACGCTCTTCGCCATTTTGTTGCCAGCGGGTTTTCATCGACATGGAGTCTTTACCCACAGGGATCGTTAAACCTAATGCAGGACAAAGTTCTTCACCAACAGCTTTTACCGCTTCATATAACCCGGCATCTTCACCTGGGTGACCCGCAGCTGCCATCCAGTTTGCGGATAATTTCACACGTTTGAGGTCTTGCACGTAAGAACAGGCAAGGTTAGTCAGTGCTTCACCTACCGCCATACGCGCAGAAGCAGCAAAATCCACTAATGCCACTGGCGTTCTTTCACCAATTGACATGGACTCGCCGTAGTAGCTGTCTAAGCTTGCTGTTGTCACGGCGCAGTCAGCTACGGGGATTTGCCAAGGGCCGACCATTTGGTCGCGGGCAACCATCCCAGTTACCGTACGGTCACCAATGGTGATCAAGAAAGTTTTCTCTGCGACTGCGGGTAAATGTAAAACACGTTTAGCCGCTTCATTTAAATTGATGGCCGTTCTGTCTAATGCGTCAGGTTCTGCTTTAAGGGTTTTCACATCACGCAGCATTTTTGGCGTTTTACCCAGCAATACATCCAGTGGCATATCAATCGGTTGATTATCAAAATGCGCATCATTTAAGGTAAGATGACGTTCTTCTGTCGCTTCACCAATCACCGCAAATGGCGCACGTTCACGCTCACAAATCGCCGTAAATTCCGCCAGCTTCTCAGGTGCAACTGCCATCACATAACGTTCTTGGGATTCGTTACACCACACTTCTAATGGGCTCATGCCTGGTTCGTCGTTCAAAATTTTACGTAATTCGAAACGACCACCGCGACCACCATCGCTCACCAACTCTGGCATAGCATTGGATAAACCGCCTGCTCCCACATCGTGAATAAATAAAATTGGGTTATCGCCACCCAACTGCCAACATCTGTCGATCACCTCTTGGCAACGACGCTCCATTTCAGCGTTATCCCGCTGAACTGACGCAAAATCGAGGTCTGCATCTGATTGACCTGATGCCATCGATGACGCAGCCCCACCACCTAAACCAATGTTCATTGATGGGCCACCTAGCACGATCAATTTCGCACCCACGGTGATCTCACCTTTTTGAACGTGATCCGCACGAATATTACCAATACCGCCCGCCAACATAATTGGCTTATGGTAACCGCGTAATTCTTCGCCATTGTGACTGTTCACTTTTTCTTCATAAGTACGGAAGTAACCCAATAATGCAGGGCGACCAAATTCGTTATTGAACGCAGCACCACCTAGAGGGCCTTCCATCATAATATCCAACGCATTCACAATGCGGTCTGGCTTGCCAAAATTCTCTTCCCAAGGCTGTTCAAAGCCAGGAATACGTAAGTTAGAAACGGAAAATCCCACTAAACCTGCTTTTGGTTTTGCGCCGCGCCCTGTCGCGCCTTCGTCACGAATTTCCCCACCTGAACCTGTCGCCGCACCCGGCCATGGCGAAATAGCCGTTGGGTGGTTATGGGTTTCCACTTTCATTAAAATGTGAGTGTCTTCTTGGTGATAGCGATACGTACGCCCTTCAGGCTCAGGGAAGAAGCGCCCCACCAAAGAGCCTTCCATCACGGCCGCGTTGTCTTTATAAGCCGATAACACGTGTTCTGGCGTTTTTTCGAAGGTGTTTTTAATCATCTTAAA
The DNA here is from genome assembly GCF_058246155.1 of Providencia sp. UF-183. Taxonomy (NCBI): domain Bacteria; kingdom Pseudomonadati; phylum Pseudomonadota; class Gammaproteobacteria; order Enterobacterales; family Morganellaceae; genus Providencia; species Providencia sp. UF-183. The sequence goes on from NZ_JBSICD010000005.1 coordinate 92,867, forward strand.
CAGCGATTTTGGCTGTTCTTCACCATCAATGACCCAATCTGCGTTAAAAATCTTATGGCGGCAATGTTCGGAGTTCGCTTGCGCAAACATATATAATTCAACGTCTGTTGGGTTACGTTTTAAGCCTGTGAAGGCCGCTTGCAGATAGTCAATTTCGTCATCCGCCAGTGCTAAACCCATTTCTGTATTTGCGGTTGCCAGTGCTTCGCGCCCGCCATTGATGATATCAATGGTTTTCATTGGGGCAGGCTGTTGGTGCGCAAACAAAGCATCTGCTTGTTCAAAAGAAGAAAAAATTGTTTCCATCATGCGGTCATGTAGCAGTGCAATCACTTCATGCCACTGCGCTTGCGTTAATGCATCCCCCTGAACGTAGTAGGCAATACCGCGTTCAATGCGTTTAACTTGGCTAAGGCCACAGTTGTGAGCAATATCCGTTGCTTTAGATGACCAAGGAGAAATTGTACCTGGACGTGGAGTGACTAAAATCAGCTTACCGAAAGGGTCATGCTCTGTCAGAGAAGGACCATATTTTAACAAACTGCTCAGTTTGCCTTGCTCACTGTCACTTAACGGCGCTGATAAATCAGCAAAGTGCATATATTCAGCATAGATATCTGTTACAGGCAGTTGTTTTTCTGCAAACAACGCCAAAAGGCGGGTAATACGAAATGCTGATAGAGCAGGTGAACCACGCAAAATTTCCATAGTCTTAATTTCTCTCTTTTAAACGCCAGCCCTGAACATGAAAGCAGGGAAACCGGTGCCCATTATAGAGCAATGTTCATCAATACGAAACCGTTTGCGTGATTAAAAATAAAGCGATTAGTTAAATATTATTCTGTGCTAAATACGATAATATAGGTTGCACCGATCATAATTGTTGAGCAAAATACCCAACCACTGGAATTATAACCATTACTTAGCCATACTCTTTTTTAGACACCACACAACACCAGAGATTGCACGAGAAATTATTATTTGAATAACTTAAAAGTTAACTACTTAATCATCGTGGTTATCGCGCTACTGGCTTCAATGGTCATCGGCTTTAATATCCGCTGGCCCAATACGCAAGATTCACAAATTAATAAAATACTGTCACAAGGTGAATTACGTATTAGTGCCGTCAGCTCGCCACTTATCTATATAGATGAGCAAAAACAGCTTCGTGGTTTTGACTACGAACTTGCTCAAGGCTTTGCTTCGTACCTAGGAGTCAAACTTAAAATCACTATCCGCCCAACATTCGAGCAAATATTTGATGACCTCGAAAATGGTGATGCTGACATCGCTGTTGCTGGGCTTTTGTATAATAAAGACCGATTAACTAAGACAAAAACAGGCCCAAGTTACCTGACGGTAACTCAACAATTGGTCTATCGTAAAGGTTCAACACGGCCGAAATCATTTAATGACATCAACGGTAAGCTGCTTGTCACCTCTGGAACTGCCCACGCGAGTACCTTAAAAGAGCTCGCCAAAGAATATCCAAATTTAAAATGGGAAGAGACATCTAAATACAATACCAATCAAATCCTTGAAATGCTTGCTGATGGTGAAATCGACTATACCCTTGAAGACTCCATTGCGGTTGCATTACAACAGCGCATTCACCCACAAATCGCTGTCGCCTTTGATTTACTCGATGATCACGCGGTCACGTGGTATATGCGTCGTGGTGATGAAAACAGCTTAGATGCTGCCCTGCTTGATTTTTTCAATCAAGGCAATGAAACGGAGCTATTAGCGCGCTTAAATGAAAAATATTTTAGTCATGTAGAATCGTTCGATTATTTCGATACGATGGCATTTATTAAGGCAATAGATAATAAGCTACCTGAATATCAGCCGTTGTTTGAAAAATACGCTGAAGTTATTGATTGGAAACTTCTCGCTGCGATTGCATGGCAAGAGTCTCATTGGGACCCCCTTGCGACTTCACCAACGGGTGTTCGGGGCTTAATGATGCTAACAAAACCGACGGCAGCTACCATGGGTATCGCTGACAGGTTAGATGCGGAAGAAAGCATTAAAGGTGGCGCCGCGTATATTGCTTATATCATGGAAAGATTGCCAGAAACTATCGCGGAAGATGACCGCATTTGGTTTGCACTTTCTGCTTATAATATGGGCTATGGGCATATGTTGGATGTGCGAAAACTCACTCAGATGCTTGGTGGTGACCCCGATAGGTGGCTCGATGTGAAAGCACGCCTTCCACTGTTAACTCAGAAAAAATATTACTCACAGCTCACTTATGGTTATGCGCGCGGCCATGAGGCTTATCGTTATGTGGAAAATATTCGGCGATATCATCAAAGCCTGGTGGGATATCTTCAAGCACAAGAGCGTAAGCAACATGCACTCGATATCGCCCAGCAGTCTTTAACTTATTTGATTTTGCCTGAGAATTTAAAAACCGATGGGTCAAAAGCAATTGAAAATCAATCTCCCATCCCTGAAAAAGACAATGTTAGTCATTTAAGCGGATTGAACTCGTCAAAACGACCTCAAAATAGCAGAGAAGAGACGGAAACGTCACTTGGTCAATACCTTATTTCATTGCATCCAGACTTACAAGATACTGAATTAGGTCAAAAACCTGCATCAATTTCCCCGCTTAAAGTGCCTGATACTGCACCTTAATCAGCACGCATAAATCAACTCACAAAGCGCTAATTTTGTTGGCGCTTTTGTTCTTTTTTCTGTGCTCTGCGCATTTTAAAAAAAGCACTCAGCATTGAAGAACACGCGTCTTCTAAAATTCCGCCAGTGACTTCCACATAGTGGTTTAGCCCTGCTTGTTCCATGATATTGATGTAAGAACCACAAGCCCCTGTTTTGAAGTCTTTTGCGCCATAGACAACACGACCAATACGGCTATGGATCATCGCGCCAGCGCACATTATGCAAGGCTCTAAAGTGACATACAACGTGGTATCAAGCAGACGGTAATTGCTCAACGTTTGCCCTGCTTGTTGCAAAGCCATAATTTCTGCATGAGCAGTCGGGTTATGGTCGATAATCGAACGATTCCAACCAGAGGCAATTAACTGATTATCTTTAACTAACAATGCACCAACTGGGATCTCGCCAACATCTTGCGCTTTCAATGCAAGTTCAAGGGCTTGCTTCATCCAATATTCATCAATTTCTATTTGCGTCACTCTTACCTCTGGGCAATTAACTCGAAAGCTAATTATTACCAAATGTCAGAGTGACTGCAATTTTAAATCTTAGTCTGGTGGTTAATTCACCTTACACACTAATTACTCAATGCAAGTTTTGCGGCAAAGCCCATAAAGAAGGCACCAACGGTACAATTTCCCAATTTTGCGAGAATTTTTTTCTCACGTAAAAACTTAGCAATTAAATAACCACTAAAAATCAGTATGCTTAAATATAAAAAGCTGACTAACTCTAAGATTGTAGCCAACACAAGGTATGGCACCCATGCATTTGCATAGTTAAAATCAACAAACTGAATAAAAAACGAAATATAAAACAAAATCGCTTTTGGATTTGTCAGACTTAACACCAAAGCACGCACAAAATGATTTTCTGATTTAGTTGCCACAGCAGCCTCTTCACTCTCACCCTGTGACTTGCGCTTTAATGTGCCATATAAAATTTTACAGCCTAGATATAAAAGATAAGCCGCGCCAAGATAGCGAACAATCATAAAAAGGGTTGGTGAAGCTTTAATCACGGATGCTACGCCGATAAAGGATAAAAAAATCAATATAGCATCACCGGCAAAGACCCCAAGCGCAGCTCGATAGCCATACCGAGCACCACTAGAGGTACTCGTTTTAAGCACATAAATTGAGTTAGGCCCTGGCACAATAATAATGAAGACTAACCCAGCAAGGTAAGTCCAGAAGTTAAGAACCCCGAGATTTTCGAACATGTTTACGTTCCTTTATATTTTTTTATTATTACTACCATAGATTCAGCTATTTGTGAACAATATCTAAATTTGGTTTTTCATATAAAAAACAACATGTTAAATAAAACCCCAAAGGATACCACTTTAATTCATTTAACCACAGAATTTATAAAATGAAATTTCTTTCAAAAGAGATAATTATAAAAATCTTTTTTGATAGTCGAGTAAACTTAAATACAATTTCAGTACAGCGTCTAATTACATCACGATATTTATAATCTCTTGTTATCATGATATTAATCATGGATGAAATCGAGTATTGGTGTAATTTATTCGACTCCGCAGCTCAGGACGTTTAAAATAGACTTATTACTACGGAACCTAAACACACCGACTAATACATCGTTTACATGTAAAATGTAGTGGTTCTGTATTACAACCTTCTGCTTTTCAATACGAAATATAGCTTAAGTAAAATCTAAACTGGAAGTAACGAATAGGTGCAAGATATAAGTTACTGATTATTAACTTAATTGAATGCAAGTTATTATAAATGGCACTGTTAATTACCAAAAAATGTATCAATTGCGATATGTGCGAACCCGAATGCCCTAATGACGCAATTTTTATGGGCGCTGAAATTTATGAAATCGACGCAAAACTATGTACCGAATGCGTTGGTCACTATGATAAACCGACATGCCAGTCAGTTTGCCCTATAACAAACACCATCATTACTGATCCTCAGCATATTGAAACTGAAGAACAATTGTGGGATAAGTTCGTCGCAATACACCATGCTGATAAAATTTAGGCTTATCGCCCACCCACACTTCATTTTGATTCTTAACGCTGCCAGATATAGCACTGACAGCGTTATGCCTTACCCGTTAGGCAGACTCGCCAAGGCGTTCTATGATCACCGTCGCTGACGCATAATGTCGCTCATCAGTGATAGAGACATGGAAACAGGTTGCATTCAAACTGTTAGCTAGCTTTAATGCTTCGCCCTTTAAATGCAGCAATGGCTTACCTAGTTCATCATTTGTCACTTCAAATTGGTTAAAAGCCAGACCATTACGGATCCCCGTCCCTAACGCTTTAGCGGCGGCTTCTTTAACTGCAAAGCGTTTTGCCAAAAAACGAGCTGGTTTTGCTTGCTGTTGATATTGCAAAAACTCTTTTTCAGTCAAAATTCGCTTTGCTAAGCTATCGCCAGTGCGTTCAATAACCGACTCAATGCGTGTTATTTCGACGATATCCGTTCCTAACCCAACAATTGCCATTATTTGCGCGCTTCTAACATGATTTTTTTCATATCGGCAACCGCCTGTGCCAATCCACTAAATAGAGCACGACCAATAATGGCATGACCAATATTTAGCTCATAAATTTCAGGCAACTGCGCAATGCGCTGAACGTTATGGTAAGTCAAACCATGCCCTGCATTGACCTTGATACCTTTACCCGCAGCGTAAGTGACGCCATCGCGAATACGGCGAAACTCTAACTCTTGTTCCTGTTCCGTTTTGGCATCCGCATATGCCCCTGTATGGATTTCAATAAATGGAGCCCCACATTCCTGTGCAGCATCAATTTGTGCATGGTCAGCATCAATAAAGAGAGAGACTAAGATACCTGCTTCCGTTAAGCGCTTCACTGCATCTGCCACTTTTTGCTTTTGACCTGCAACATCCAAGCCCCCTTCAGTGGTGACTTCCTCACGCTTCTCCGGAACAAGGCAACAAAATGCAGGTTTAATTCGACACGCAATATCAACCATTTCCTCTGTCACTGCCATTTCAAGGTTCATGCGCGTTTGTATTGTTTCGTTGAGTAGCGCAACATCCCTATCCGTAATATGGCGGCGGTCCTCACGTAAATGTACGGTGATACCATCTGCGCCTGCTTGTTCAGCAACAAATGCGGCCTGTACAGGGTCGGGATACTGTGTTCCTCTTGCATTTCTGACTGTCGCAATGTGGTCAATATTAACGCCTAATAAAAGCTCTGCCATTTTATACTCCCTTCAATAAACGGTAACCGATATTTCAATGCCACTATCCTACTGTAATTTTCAAGGTTCGGGGAATAAATCTCATATCATTCGAGGCAAATTCCAAAACAGCTAGGTTATTGCATGTAAGGGACAAAATTTTTGCGAAGCGCTTCGTAAACTTTATGATGAGGCGCAAAACTTAGTGGTTTAACACCATAAAATTAGGTACAACAAACACAGTTGAACGCGATAAGTTAGAAAGGATAAGCAGGAAAACATAAAAAAGGACTCAAACAAAACATAGCAGCTAATATATAAATAAAATCAATAATGAAAAATTAGTTTGATTTGTTTGAAGTGGCGGGTGAAACAGTAAATTGCCTAAACAACTCTCTGCTTTTTAGTGGTTTACCACCTAAATAAGGTTTTAACGCGATGCGAGTGAAACGCTTAGCGGCCTTTAAGGTGTCAGCATCAGGGAAATCACGACTTGCGAGTGCTTTTAATTGTTTGCCCGTAAAACTGAGTTGGTCAACAACTAAACTGCCTATAAAGCCTTTTTCCTCTCGGTAACGGTACGTCATTGTGTCAGAAACAGCTTCCCCGCTACCTGCACAATGTAAGAAGTCAACGCCATAACCCAGGTAAGATAGCAACGCCAGCTCAAACTGACGTAAGGCAAACTCAGGAGTGCGCTCGCTCGCAGCTAAGACTTGTAAGCATGAAAGGTAATCAAAAAATAGCGCGGAATACGGCGTCCCAAACTCAAGTACACGTGCGGTTAATTCATTAAGATACAGACCGCTATAAAGGACAGTTCCACTCAGAGGAAGTGCCAACGAAACAGGGTCAGCATTGATTAGAGTTTTGATTTCACCTTTGCCGCTCCAACGGATTAGCAAAGGTGTGAAAGGCTGTAAACAGCCTCTTAAAGGAGAGCGATTTCGGCGGGCACCTTTAGCCAGTAAGCGAATTTTCCCTTCACCTTCAGTGAAGAAATCAAGTAACAAACTTGTTTCACTGTAAGGCCTTGAATGGAGTACAAACGCGCGTTGCCAACCACTCACTTCGCCACCTACTATTTTAGATCGTCAACATAACCCAGACTGCGTAATGCTCTTTCGTCATCCGCCCAGCCTGATTTAACTTTAACCCAAAGCTCGAGGTGAACTTTGTTATCAAACATGCGTTCCATGTCAATACGAGCTTCCGTACCGATGGTTTTCAGTTTGCTACCTTTGTTACCAATGACCATTTTCTTCTGGCCTTCGCGTTCAACAAGAATTAAGCCATTGATATGGTAAATACCCGTTTCAGTAACTTTAAATTGTTCAATTTCAACAGTAACGGAGTAAGGTAGTTCATCACCCAAGAAGCGCATTAACTTCTCACGGATCATTTCTGACGCCATAAAACGCTGAGAACGATCTGTAATATAGTCTTCCGGGAAGTGATGTGCTGCTTCCGGAATATGTTGCTTCACAATTTTAGCGATAGTATCCACGCCAGTGCCTTTTTCTGCACTGATTGGCACAACGTCTAAAAAATTCATTTTTTGGCTAATCGCGCCAATATGTGGCAATAAAACCGTTTTATCCGTCACGTTATCAATCTTATTGATAGCTAAAATGACAGGGCAACGTAAGCTTGATAACTTAGTCAGCACCATTTCATCGTCAGCGGTCCAGTTAGTACCTTCGACAACAAAAATAACCAGTTCAACATCACCGATCGAGCTTGATGCCGCACGGTTCATTAAACGGTTAATCGCACGTTTTTCTTCAATATGTAATCCTGGGGTATCAACATAGATAATTTGGTAATTATCTTCTGTGTGGATCCCCATAATACGATGGCGAGTCGTCTGTGGCTTTCTCGATGTAATCGAGACTTTTTGCCCCAGTAATTGATTTAATAATGTCGATTTACCGACATTCGGCCGTCCAACTATGGCAACGAAACCACAGTGGGATTGTAATTCACTCATTCAAGCTCCAAAATTTTCAATGCTTGCTCTGCTGCGGCTTGCTCTGCTTTACGGCGACTTGAACCAACACCATGGATGGGTTGTTCGATGCCACTCACTTGGCAGTGGATCGTAAACTCCTGATCATGAGCCTCACCTTTTACTTGAACTACTAAATAGTTCGGTAATGGTAAGTGACGCCCTTGCAGATATTCTTGTAACCGTGTTTTCGGGTCTTTTTGTTTATCACCCGGACTAATTTCAATTAGTCGGCTTTGATACCAATCTAAAATAATTCTTTCGATCGTCTGAATATCGCTGTCTAAGAAAATACCGCCAATCAGCGCTTCTACTGTATCAGCAAGAATAGATTCTCGGCGAAATCCACCACTTTTTAATTCCCCCGGACCTAAGCGTAAACATTCACCGAGTTCAAACTCACGAGCAATTTCTGCCAATGTATTCCCACGAACGAGTGTTGCACGCATCCGGCTCATATCACCCTCGTCCACTTTTGGAAAACGGTGATAGAGGTCATTTGCAATCACAAAACTTAAAATTGAATCCCCTAAAAACTCTAGGCGTTCATTATGTTTGCTACTTGCGCTTCTGTGTGTTAACGCTTGAATTAACAAATCATGTTGTTTGAATTGATAACCAAGCTTACGTTGTAATCTTTCTACTAAAGAGGGGTTCATGTGCGCCCAACCATTTTTATTTGATAAAAAAGCACACGCAACAGACCTGTAAAATAGTCTATTTTACAAAACTGTTGCGTTTGCACTGACTCCTTATCTACCCACATTTTTTGCAGCTCAGTAAAACTAATGATTTAAACTTTATTAGTTACAATGAGTTATAAAAGAAAGGAGTTATAATTGGGGAGCCAATAATATTAAGTAAATTATATTGTACACTGGGTAAAATAATAATGCTTCGGTTAATGCGGATTTTCAAATGAAAACCCGCACCTTCACTGCTGGCATATCCAATCTATGGAATTATAGTGGACCAATTCGACTAAAGCGAATGCCTGTTGGCCATTCGTTTTCTTGCTTATCGAGGCTTAACCAAATAAACACAGCTCGACCAACTAAATTTTGCTCCGGTACAAAGCCCCACATACGGCTATCAGAACTATTATCCCGGTTATCACCCATCATAAAATATTGTTTTTCAGGAACAATCCATTCGTTTAATGGCATACCTGGTTGTATATATTTTGCTTCAGTGATTGCTTGACGAATAATTAGGATTTGGTGTTCAACCGTACCTAATTTTTCGCTACGCTCATATTGTCTCAGTGCATTACGTGGTAATTCTTGATCCAATGGAACTTCATAGTTCCCTTTTTGGCTATCAACAACCGATGCAACGTCAAAAAACATTGTCCATTCACTCGGGTCCAATGGCCCATAAGTAATTGGTAAGTTTTCTGTGCATTTGTTATCAGCACAATTTGGGTAAATCGTCAGTTCTTTCGCATCCGGGTTATAAACAATTTTATCGCCCGGGAGGCCAATTACACGTTTAACAAAATCGACATTGGGGTCACGCGGGTATTTAAATACCGCAATATCACCACGTTTTGGTTTACCTGTTTCTATCAAGGTCGTTTGTGTAATAGGGTCTTTTAAACCATAAGCAAACTTCTCAACCAACATAAAGTCACCAACTAATAGCGTTGGCATCATTGACCCAGATGGTATTTGAAATGGCTCATAAATAAATGAGCGTACAATCAGTACAATAGCTAGAACAGGGAAAATAGATGTCCCTGTTTCTAGCCATGAAGGGCGGCGGACAGCATTCGCTACATCCGCCTCACTCACTGCACCATTTGTTGCATCCTGTAACTGCTTAAGTTTTGCTTTGCGCGCAGGCGCAAATTTAAACTTATCTAAACACCAAATAATCCCAGTGATTAAGGTTGCCAGTGTTAGGATCAAGGCAAAGGTGTTAGCCATTGAGACTCCTTGTAAACTTAGTTGTCTTTACCAACGTGCAATATAGCAAGGAACGCTTCTTGTGGTAGCTCAACGTTACCCACTTGTTTCATACGTTTCTTACCATCCTTTTGCTTCTGTAGCAGTTTCTTCTTACGGCTAACGTCACCACCATAACATTTGGCAAGTACGTTTTTACGCAGCTGTTTAACTGTAGAACGAGCAATAATATGGTTACCAATCGCGGCCTGAATCGCAATATCAAACTGCTGGCGCGGGATCAGTTCTTTCATTTTTTCAACTAACTCACGGCCTCGGTATTGTGAATTTGCACGGTGAGTAATTAACGCTAATGCATCAACACGTTCGTTATTGATAAGTACATCAACCCTAACCATATCTGATGGTTGGAAGCGTTTAAATGCATAATCCAATGAAGCATAACCACGAGATGTCGATTTCAAACGGTCAAAGAAATCCAGTACCACTTCAGACATTGGAATTTCATAAGTTAATGAAACTTGATTACCATGATAGACCATATTGGTTTGAACGCCACGTTTCTCAATACAAAGCGTAATCACGTTACCTAAGTATTCTTTAGGCATTAACATGTGGCACTCAGCGATTGGCTCACGCAGCTCTTCAATATTGTTTAATGCAGGCAGTTTTGATGGGCTATCTACATAAACAATTTCACCATTGGTCTGCTGAACTTCATACACTACCGTTGGTGCCGTGGTAATCAGGTCAAGATCGTATTCACGCTCTAAACGCTCTTGGATGATTTCCATGTGCAGTAAGCCAAGGAAACCACAACGGAAACCAAAACCTAAGGCAGTTGATGTTTCTGGCTCATAGAATAACGAAGCATCGTTTAAGCTAAGTTTACCCAGCGCATCACGGAAACCTTCGTAATCATCGGAACTCACAGGGAACAGACCGGCATAAACCTGTGGTTTGACTTTTTTAAAGCCCGGAAGTGCTTTTTCCGCAGGGTTACGAGCACCTGTTAAGGTATCCCCCACTGGCGCACCGGTGATGTCTTTAATCGCACAGACTAACCAGCCCACTTCGCCACAACTAAGTACATCACGGTCAACTTGTTTTGGTGTAAAAATACCAAGGCGGTCGGCGTTATAAACCTGCCCTGTACTCATGACTTTAACTTTGTCGCCTTTTTTCAGTGAACCGTTTTTAATACGAATCAATGAAACAACGCCTAAGTAGTTATCAAACCACGAGTCAATAATCAACGCTTGTAGAGGTGCATCCACATCACCAACAGGCGGTGGGATCTCTTTAACAAGACGTTCAATCACGTCCTGAACACCAATACCGGTTTTTGCAGAACAGCGAACTGCATCGTGGGCATCAAGACCAACGATGTCTTCAATCTCATCAGCGACACGTTCTGGGTCTGCCGCAGGTAAGTCAATCTTGTTTAAAACAGGAACGACTTCTAAATCCATTTCAATCGCGGTATAGCAGTTAGCGAGTGTTTGTGCTTCAACACCTTGCCCTGCATCGACAACTAAAAGCGCCCCTTCACACGCGGCAAGAGAACGCGAAACTTCATAAGAGAAGTCAACGTGGCCAGGAGTATCGATAAAGTTTAGTTGGTAGGTTTCACCATCAGAAGCTTTATAATCAAGCGTAACGCTCTGTGCTTTGATGGTAATCCCACGCTCACGTTCCAGATCCATTGAGTCTAGAACTTGCGCTGCCATTTCGCGATCCGTTAAACCACCACAAATCTGAATAATGCGGTCAGATAATGTGGACTTGCCATGGTCGATATGAGCAATGATAGAAAAGTTTCTTATATTATTGATTTTCAAGGTAATATCTTCTTTTAAATTGCCTTACAAAATCAGCTTTGTGCAAATATCGCGACAAAACTAAAATGCTATGATTATCACAAGATTGTTAATTAGCAGCATTTTACATATAAGACCCCGCTAACACAAAGATTCAATGTAAAACAACTGTAAACTTGTCAAAGGTTAATGAGTTAGAACACTAATTTAGCGCTAATTTAACCCTCAAAATACTCATTTATTACGAACAATAACGAGTTTCTTTTGATTCTTATCTCAAAAGAGACAGAAAAATCAATTAATTGGTTATTAAACTCAATAAACCACAAAAGGAAAACATTACGTTTTCCTCTTTTTTATCATGGTATCAAATAATGAATTGAATACAATCTATTGATATTTAGCAGTTAACCTGCACTGAAAGCTCAGAAGGTGGTAAACCTATTTGCAAGACGACAGGTTGAAATGCGTCATCATCACGCCAATGAGAAGCAAATTTCCGTGCGGTATAAAAGCCGATCACGCCACCTAACACACCAGAAACAGCCACTAAAAATTGGCTAAAATCAAACGATTGAGCTAATCCTGCAAAAATAAACAATCCTAAAATCGGTGTTAAATACACCAGCATTGCCGAACGAATTAAACTTCCTTCAGGAATACCAACTTCGATTTTTTGCCCTTCAACCAAAGGCTGTTCAATCGCAATTTCCAATTCATGTTCCGTGTTTGGTCCTATTTTACTCAGCGCATAAGAACCACACGTTTTACGAGCACCGCAACTTCCGCATCCTGATGAAGAACCATAACGTAGTAATGCTCTTCCGTTTTGCCAACGAATGACAGTTGCCCACTCTTTTACCATAACCTACTCCCGAAACTGAACACTACCTGCAATAACTTGTGCCGTTGGCAAAGGTAATTCACCAATTACAGTAATGACATTTTGCTTTTGTGTCATTGTATAAATTGAACGACGCCCATTTTGCATAGGTTGGTCTAACAATGGACCTTTCGCCGATTTCGTCACATTAACTGAGAAGGTAAATAACCCATCGCTGAACATTGCGCTTTCCACAACGTCGTCCTCACTTAATTTACGTATAGAACGCGATGTTTCTTCAAAACCAGGAGGAAGCATACCCACTTGCCATTTGAAGGATGGCGCTGCATTTTTAGGGTACACTAACAACGGCGGCATATTTACCTTACTCAGTGCAAGTAATGAATCATTTACTGTTTTACTGTCTAGCACTGTAGAGATAACCCGAAACTGCTCTAATGTTTGGCTGTTGTTATCCAGCAAATCAATACGTAATGGCAGTTTCGTTTCCTCATCAATTAATAGTACATAATTAAATCGAGAATTGTCTTTCGATATTATGCGGATCACTAAAGCAGGCCGATCACCGATATGTGTGCGCCCTGCATCAATAAAATTGTAGTACGGTTTTATCTGTTCATAATTAGCAAATAAAACAGAAGGTAAGTTATCAACGATATTTTTGCCATTTAAACTAAACGCATCGAAGCCAGGCTCAAAATAACTGATGCTGTTACCTTTTTGAACAATTTCCCTGCGAGATGAATCCATCTGTATCATTTGTGAAACAGGGATATTGTTAATAATTGCGTGGCGATATCTTACAGGTGTAATTGTTTGCGGACTGAAAGTCATAAATGACATTTCATAAGAGAGGTTTTGGGCAGCATTCCCCATTTCTTTAAAAAGAACATCGGCACCTATTTCAGATGCCGAAGCTTGATTAGAAATAATCAGGCTGCCCGTCAGGCAGATGACGGATAACCATTTTTTCATTATTTCAGCTTAACTCCTGCTTCGGATGCAGGTTGTTCAGATTGTTGATATTGCTGGTTCAGCATTGAACGTCTTTCAATTTCGTATTGTTGCAGCATCGCATTAATACGTTGATTTTGCTGCTCAACCTGTTGAAGTTGCTGTTCATTACCAAATAATTGGTTGTCTGAAATGTTCAAGCTCACAGGCGCGCCACTTCCAACAGGGATGGTATTAAACATTGGCTCATCAACCGTGGAATCAACAGCATTACTTTGATTGTATTGCTGTACACCCACAATAACGGCCAGTGAAACACATGCCGCAACACCAATTTGAGTTATTTGGCTTGCCCAAGGACGGATTTTACCCCAGAACGGGAAAGCACCCCAAGTCGCAGGTTCAGGCTGCGATTCGACAACTACCTGAGGATTAATACGCACAGCTTCATTCTCTAATGCTGCCGCAACTTTACTTGCAATATCAAAGTGCATGACATCGCCAGTATCATTACGCAGAGTATCACGAATAAGATGATAGCTCTCCCAACGTTGCTTTAACGTTGAATCACATGAAATGGCATTCACAAGCTCTAAATCTAGAGCCTCGCCATCCATCATTGCGGAAAGTTTCTCTCTTTGCATGCCCAATTACCTTCAGTTAATTGCATCACAATTATAATTAATCTGCTGATTTAATAGCATTAGTGCTGTTGAATCAGAGGTTGTACTTTATTATCAATCGCTTCCCTTGCCCTAAAAATGCGTGAACGTACAGTTCCTACCGGGCAATCCATAATTTCCGCGATTTCTTCATAGCTTAAACCATCAAGTTCACGGAGCGTGATTGCCATTCGTAAATCTTCAGGCAACGATTCGATGGTTTTGAAAACAACTTTCTTTAACTCTTCAGACAACATTAAGTTCTCTGGGTTCGAAATTTCTTTTAAAGCACCGGCACTCTCAAAGTTTTCAGCATCACTCGCTTCAAGATCTGACGCGGGAGGGCGTCTGTCTTGTGCGACTAAATAATTTTTAGCCGTATTGACCGCTATACGATAAAGCCAAGTATAAAATGCGCTGTCACCACGAAACGAGCCGATAGCACGATACGCTTTTATAAATGATTCTTGTGCCACATCAGGCACGTCCGCTTGCGGCACATAACGGGATACTAAGCTGGCAACTTTGTGCTGGTATTTAATTACCAGTAAGTTGAAAGCTTGTTGATCGCCTTTTTGTACCTTTTCAACCAATAATTGGTCTGTTAATTGCTCGCTCATTTCGGAAAGCATCTCCCGAATTCAGGCTGATAATATGTTGACTTGTTCATGTTCTCCCATCCTAAAGCAAGCACTACTTTGAGTTATAGAAACCATTGAAGTTCAATTTAATCTAAAAAAATAGTCAAAAATTTACAAAAGTGCTGTTTTTTCATTTTCGAAGATCCCAAAGATCCTCATTAAAACAATTGTGTACAAATTCCTGAAGGCCAAGAATACAGCATACGGATTTTGCAAATGAATGCTATAGCTATCACATTAATACAACATGAATAAGTAAATAGACCTAAGTCAAGATAGTGACTGTAAACCGCTACCCAGCAATAGTAATCGACAATCTGATAGGCTAACATAAAAAAACACACTACATACTATTATATACAGCAAACACACATGAACGGATCCACACAGCATTATACTGATATTTTAATCATTGGCAGTGGTGTCGCAGGACTATCCGCCGCCTTACGACTTGCCCCCTTTCATCAAGTCACCATTTTGAGTAAAAGTAGTCTTAGTGAAGGAGCGTCTTATTATGCCCAAGGTGGTATTGCCGCCGTATTTGATGATACCGACAGCATAGAGTCCCACGTCGAAGACACGCTTATTGCAGGTGCTGGCATCTGTCATAAAGAAGCCGTTGAATTTATCGCTTCAAACGCAAAGGATTGCGTACAGTGGCTTATCAAACAAGGGGTTCTATTTGACACTGAAATCTCAGAAAGTGGCGAAACTCAGTACCACTTAACCCGTGAAGGTGGTCACAGCCATCGTCGTATACTTCACCATGCCGATGCCACAGGAAAAGAAGTCGAAACCACCCTTGTTGACCTTGCTTTTGCTCACCCAAATATCCATATAAAAGAACGCTATAACGCCGTTGACCTAATCCTATCCGAAAGCGAAGCACCTTCACGTATTTTAGGTGCTTATGTTTGGAATCGACAACAAGAGCAGGTTGAAACGATCCGTGCCAAAACCGTTATTTTGGCAACAGGTGGCGCAGCAAAAGTCTATCAATACACCACGAACCCAGACATTTCGTCAGGAGATGGTATCGCCATGGCATGGCGGGCAGGTTGCCGCGTTGCTAACTTAGAATTCAACCAATTTCACCCTACGTGTTTATTTCACCCACAGGCACGAAACTTTTTACTTACCGAAGCATTACGCGGTGAAGGTGCCTATTTAAAACGCCCTGATGGTAGCCGTTTTATGCCTGATTATGACGAACGCGAAGAACTCGCGCCTCGTGACATTGTTGCCCGGGCCATTGACCATGAAATGAAACGCCTTGGTGCAGACTGCATGTACCTTGATATCAGCCATAAGCCAACCGATTTTGTGCAGCATCATTTCCCAACCATTTATGCCAAGCTTATGACGCTAGGGTTAGACATCACCAAAGAGCCTATCCCTATCGTGCCTGCGGCGCATTATACCTGTGGAGGGGTGATTGTTAACCAAACGGGTATGACCGATATCGCTAACTTATATGCCATTGGTGAAGTCAGCTATACTGGCTTACACGGTGCGAACCGTATGGCATCTAATTCATTGTTGGAATGCCTTGTGTACGGCTGGTCAGCAGCAGAAAATATCAAATCAACACTGCAAAATATTGATGAAGTGCCGCACTTACCTGAGTGGGATGAAAGCCGAGTACATAATTCAGATGAACAAGTCGTAATCCAACATAACTGGCATGAATTACGCTTGTTTATGTGGGACTACATGGGGATTGTGAGAACAACGAAACGTCTCGAACGCGCACTTCGTCGCATTCATTTATTGCAGCAAGAAATTCACGACTATTATGCTAACTTCCGTATTTCCAATAACTTACTGGAGCTACGAAATCTTGTGCAAGTTGCAGAATTAATGGTGCGATGTGCTTTGGAGCGCAAAGAAAGCCGAGGGCTGCATTACACATTAGACTATCCCGATATGTTAGAAAATTCAGGACCAACTATTTTAAAACCGGAATAAGCCACAAAACCAACGGGATAATCATTCCGTTGGTTTTAATATTTAAGATAAAACGGCTGGATCAATGTACGAAAATCTTCAGTATATTCGCCGTTTTGTGCTTTTAGCGCTAAATTGCTCACCTGAGCGTGTGAATTCACCAATCGCAAGCCTAATAACATACGGTGAAATGGTGTTGTAGGTTTATCACTCACATTGACTCTCAGCACTGTAAACCACCCGCCATCTTCAGCCATGGCTTGCACTTTTTCACCAACTTCATACGGTAATACTAAGCAAAACAGCCCATTTTCCTTTAAACAACGCTGTGCACATTTTAATAATACGTCATGAGTTAATGCACTTGTGTAACGCGCTTGCTCACGCTGTTCATCTCTGCACGCCACCGCAGGTTCGAAATAAGGCGGATTACTCACAATCAAATCATATTGCGTGTGTGAATGCTGACTATAGTGGATAATATCCTGATTAATAATATTTAATCGCTTCGTCCAAGGTGATTCAGCAAAATTTGCTTCGGCTTGATGTGCCGCTTGCACGTCTAACTCAACCGCATCAATCTGTGCATTTTGTTGGCGCTGCGCTAACATTAGCGCAACTAACCCACTCCCGCTGCCAATATCCAATGCAGATTGAACATCATCAACAGGCACCCACGCTCCTAACAAAACGCCATCAGTGCCCACTTTCATTGCACACTGGTCATGGGCCACAAAAAACTGTTTAAATGTAAACCCACCCTTTCGGTGTTTTTTTTTCTGCTCGTTCATCCACACACTCTGTTTATCTAAGTCTTACTATTTTCTCATATTGAGCAAATAAAAGTCATCGTTTAACCTATTTGCTACAATATAATTCTTGCAATATGAGAATTATATTTGAGACGTAAAAATTTTACTGTTAAGTTCGAAAAAAAGGAGATGCGATGAACAGCATTAATAGAACCTTAGATGTCTTGTCTTACATCACAAGTTGCGCATCCCCAGTGACGCCACAGGTTATTTCAACCGCATTGGATATTCCATTATCAACGGTTTATCGCTTGCTAACAATTCTCATAGATTGGGAATTCGTTTCTCATGCAAAGCAGTATGGTACTTATTGCGTCGGCTCGCAGAGTATCAAAAACCACGAAAAATACTATCACCATAGTTTATTGATGGAAGCCACTAAATCAGAGCTTCAATCATTAGCAAAAAAAACACGCGAAACCGCAGCGATTATTACCTCAAATCTGCGAGAAACAATTTGTGTAGACATGATTGAAAGTGAACAAGCCTTGCGCTGCTCATTTATCATCGGTCGCGGTAATACCCTTATCAAGGGCGCCAGTGCCAAAACATTGTTGGCTTTTCACCAAACACAATACCAAGAACAAGTGTTTGAGATACATGCAAAACAACTAATTTCTGACGTAGATAAGCTGAAGTTACAACAAGATCTACAACAGATCCGCAAGCAAGGTTATGGCACATCAACCAGTGAGATTGATGAGGGTGTATTTGGTGCTTCGGCACCTATCTTTAAAGGAAATGATGTACTAGCAGTTGTTTCTGTTATGGCACCTGAATTTCGTTCAACTCACCGTATTGACGAGCTAATTATGCACACACGTCAAGCGGCGGATAACATCACTAAATTGATTAATTTGGAGTAACTATGACACAACCTTTCCAATGGCAAGGGCGCACGGATGGTGAAACACAAGAACATTTGCGTATTCATCAAGTCATTAACAAAGTTTCACCTGTACAATTTACGTTGATAGGCTTTGCCTCCGATGAGGGTGTTAGGCGCAATAAAGGCCGTCAAGGGGCTAAAGCTGGTCCTGATGCCATTCGCCGCCAACTTGCTGGATTACCTATCCACCAGCCACTAGCGATTAAAGATATGGGAACCGTAAGTTGTGATGATGGCAACCTTGAAGCTGCACAACGTCGTTTATCCGATAAAATTATTGAAAGCCTAACCGCAAATGAGCACCCGATTATTTTAGGGGGTGGTCATGAAGTTGCCTTTGCCAGCTTCCAAGGGCTATTTGATTATGTCGAACAAAATCAATCAGGTAAAACCATTGGTATTATCAATTTTGATGCCCATTTTGATTTACGTGAAGCACCTGAAGCAACCTCCGGCACGCCTTTTTTGCAATCTGCACATTTATGTGAAAAACATCAACGCCCATTCCATTACCTGTGTTTGGGCATCGCTGATCATGGCAACACCAAGGTGCTATTCGATACCGCAGACCGCTTAGGCTGCCAATACATTCGTGACAAACAACTGAGTTTTTCACAACTTCCACAAGCCATTAAGCAACTCCAAGCATTTATTGATACCGTTGATTATTTATATGTCACGGTGGATTTAGATGTGTTCTCTGCTGCTATTGCCCCTGGTGTTAGCGCCCCTGCACCTAAAGGTATCTCTACTGAAACATTTGATGAGCTTTTTGCCATCATTAAAGGCAGCAAAAAAATCGCCCTCTTCGATATCGCAGAGTGCAATCCTGAATTTGACATTGACAACCACACCACCAAGCTCGCGGCTTATTTGATTTACCAATATTTATTCTAATAAAACAACACAACAATTCGACTGATAAATAAAAATTACCTTTATAGCAACTCAGTAACAATGCCATAAAAATAATACATTGATGAGTTGTAGATGACATGAAATTTGTATGTCATCACTAGTTTACACAGAAATGCTGAACTTTGATTTCAAAGTCTTTTTATGCCTTTAGATTTCAAGTTACAGCTAGGCGGCAAGCTGGGTTATCCCTAGGAGCATACTGGAGTATGTGACTAGGGTGAGCCAGAGAAGCCAACAACGCTGTAGCTAGAAAGATAAAGGTATAACACAAAGGGAAACTTATGATTCTACACCTAGACGCACTATCCACCTTATTCCTCACCGTCATCTGCCTCCTCATGGGCATCCACTTAAAAAAGCGCATTGAGTGGTTACAACGGTTTTGTATCCCATCTCCTGTAATTGGTGGATTTTTAGTGAGTTTAATCATTTGGGGATTGAAATCATTCAACCTCGCCGAAATCAATTTCGACACCAGTTTACAAACCTTCTTGATGGTCGCATTCTTCACCACGATAGGTATTGATGGCAGCTTCCGCATTCTCAAAACAGGTGGTCGCTTATTATTTATGTACCTATTTATTTGCTGGTTTGTGGTGATTTTCCAAGACACCTTTGGTGCAGGGTTAGCGCACTTATTAGGCATCGAACCCGTTATTGGCATTATGGCTGGAGGCGTATCTCTTACTGGCGGTCATGGTGGAGCAGCCGCCTTTGGTGGTATGGCAGAAGGGCTTGGCGTACAATCGGCGACAGTTGCCGCCATTGCCGCAGCCACCTTTGGTTTGATTACAGGCAGCTTATTAGGCGGCCCAATCGCCACCTATCTAATCAAAAAATTCAACGTTCGCATTCAAGCAGACGATCAAGTCGAAAAAATTCAAGTGCCTGAAACTATTGCAGGGAAAATTGAATCTATTGATGCGCATGCTTTCTTAAAAATGCTCGCCTTGATCTTAGGGATCATGGTGATTGGCCAATTTGCTTCTGCGCAGTTTACCAAAGCCACTGGTTTTTCATTGCCTAGCTATGTTGGTGCGATGATCATTGCGATTGTCATTCGTAATATCAATGATCAGGTCGAATTATTTCGTATCAACCAAAAATCTATCGACCTGATTTCTGAAGTCTCGCTAGGCCTGTTCTTAACCATGGCCATGATGTCACTGAAGATTTGGGAATTAAAAGCTGTGGCACTTCCACTCTTCACCATTTTATTGGCACAAGTTATCGTTTTAATTCTACTCGTCGTCTTTGTGATCTTTAGATTGTTAGGGAAAAACTATGACGCAGCCGTCATGTGTGCAGGCCTAATGGGTCACGGTTTAGGTGCGACACCCAATGCCATGGCGAATATGTCATCCGTGTGTGAGCGCTATAAACAGGTTTCCATGAAAGCCTTTATGATTGTGCCGCTAAGCGGTGCAGTACTCATCGACTTAGTGGGGATCCCATACCATACTTGGTTGATTAATATGCTTAGCTAATAAATATATAAAAGAGGAGAGTTTCGACTCTCCTTATTTCTTTTGCCATTTTGCTGATATTTCCTCGAGTTACCACTCCCTGTCAGACCTGAAAACAGTTACACTGGTGAAAAGCGGATTTTTTCAGGTGAACAATTTTGCTAACCTGTTTATAATCAGCGCCCCAAATAGAGGTATATCATGACTGCATCCACTTTTTCTGAACTTGATCTCGATGAGAGCTTAATTGACGCGCTGTCAGACAAAGGCTATCAACGTCCCACTGCTATCCAAGCTGCTGCTATTCCAGCCGCAATGGATGGTCGTGATGTTTTAGGTTCAGCCCCAACAGGAACAGGTAAAACTGCGGCATTCTTACTGCCAGCAATTCAACATTTACTTGATTTCCCAAGAAAAAAATCAGGGCCACCACGCGTTCTGATCGTCACCCCTACCCGTGAATTAGCCATGCAGGTTGCTGACCAAGCAAAAGAATTATGTGCACATAATCACCTAGACATTGCAACAATCACTGGCGGTGTTGCCTATATGAATCACGCTGAAATTTTCAGCGAAAACCAAGATATCGTTGTTGCCACCACAGGTCGTTTATTACAGTACATTAAAGAAGAAAATTTTGACTGCCGTGCCGTTGAAATTTTGATCCTTGATGAAGCTGACCGCATGTTAGATATGGGCTTTGCGAACGATATTGAAACCATTGCAGGCGAAACACGCTGGCGCAAACAAACCATGCTATTTTCTGCAACCCTTGAGGGTGAAGCCATTCGTGACTTTGCAGAGCGTTTGCTGGAAAATCCAATTGAAATTGACGCAGACCCATCTCGCCGCGAACGTAAAAAAATTCAGCAATTTCATTACCGTGCAGATAATCTCGAACACAAAACAGCACTACTTTGCCACTTACTTAAGCAAAAAGATGTGACAAAAGCGATTGTGTTCGTCCGCAAACGTGAACGCTTACGTGAACTGGTTCAGTGGCTACGAGAAGCGGGCATCGAGCCTTGTTATCTTGAAGGTGAAATGCCCCAAGCTAAACGTAACGAAGCTGTTCGTCGTCTTGTTGATGGCCAAGTGAAAGTTCTTGTTGCGACCGATGTCGCATCCCGTGGTTTAGACATCGATAATGTCAGCCATGTTTTTAACTTTGACTTACCAATAACGGCTGATGTTTACCTGCATCGTATCGGCCGTACAGGCCGCGCTGGTCGTAAAGGTACAGCAATTTCTTTAGTTGAAGCACATGACTTCCCATTATTGGGTAAAATTACACGTTACATTGAAGACCCAATCAAAGTGCGTGTAATCGATGACTTGCGCCCAACGACAAAAGCCCCGTCTGAAGCGATGTTAAATAAGCCTAAACCGTCGAAAAAAGTGCTTGCAAAGCGCAAAGAAAAGAAAAAAGAAGAACAAACGAAGAAAAAAGAAAAAGTACGCCATCGCGATAAGAAAAATATTGGGAAACGTCGTACTCCGGTTAATCCTGCTGCATCAGCGACTAGCGATAAATCGTAATAATCAATCAAACGGGTTTCGGCCCGTTTTTTATTTTATCCCATCATATTGACTATTTTATCCCGCATTCTTTTTCCTTCTGGTGTTAATAGCTCTGGTTTGATTATGTGATTTTCGATTATATCTTTGCAATCTAGTCCTTGGTTATTTTTCGTTCGCCAGTCGGCTCCATTGGCTAATAATAATTCAGCCACATCTAATGCATGACTATTTAAAGCATCATGCAATGGCGTATTACCTAAACTATCTTTAATATTAACCAGCAAACCATTCTCTAACAGTATTTGGGACTGCATCACTCGGCCACTTTGCGCGGCTAGATGTAAAATACTTTTATGTTGTGTTAACTGTGAACTCTTAATCGCTTGCCCATAAGGGGAATCAAGCAAGACTTGCATAAATTGCCCATTTATTGCCCTAGCCGATTGCTGAGCGAGAAAATTAATATCGCAAGATTTATTATGGCTTTTTATAAGATTTGAAAACTCCACAATATTGCCTTTTTTAATTGCGCTCTTACAACATTCTTGCCAATTTATATTTTGTTTTTCATCAGCCGTCGGAAATAATTTTAACGGAATTTCCACCTCTTTATCATATTCCCCTGTAATTGCATTCCAATTATTCCACGGTTTATGTTTACACATCATTTTAATGATTTTCACCATCGAATGGGCAATAAAACTTCTTGTTAATAATCGGTGCGGTAACCAATTTTTCCAAGAACTCTGTTCGCTATAAGCCATTTTAATACGCGTTCCCAGCGCTGAAGGGATAGGTAAAGTATTTTGTAATGAGTCAAGCCAGTCATATTGTACGGTATAAAACCGGATCAGCCCGTCTCTCGCAATTTGTTCCGCAATGTCATAATCGAGCCCAATTCGGTTTACAGTATTCTTTGCAAGACCAGCTGGACTAAATGCAACTCCTGGGCTTTGGCTGGCTAATGCAGCAATTGATGCAAGGCCACCACCTAATGAATGCCCTGTACAAATCATCTTTCCATTGACTGAATTAGACAAAATGTTAGCTAAACCAACTGCTTGGTAGTATTGCGGCTCATATTGGCCAAGACCTTGGCGAATATTGGCGTAAAAATCAACGATGTCATTTGTTCCCGCAAAGCAGAGTATGTATAAATTATCGTATCGGCATATATTGGCTTGAAACCCTGAAGTCCCATCTCCCAATAACTCTGCATCAATTCCTAATATGTTAAGTTGTGTCGTATTTAATCTTTCCACTCCCAAAATGTGTTGCCAGTCTTTGTAGTAAGCTCCATGTGACAATAAAGCCAAAATATAGTCTTTTTTTTGTGCATCAAAGCCCCAAAAATGGTCTTTTGTCATATTTTGGGGCCATCGCTCTCTTTCACACAGTGGAATATCTAAACTGTGATTTTGCAAATAAATACTTAAACCTTCCCTAGCGAGAGAAAGCTCATCCAATGAGTCTAGTGTTGGTTGTATTGATAAAGGCATAGATTCTCCCTAACAAATGCGTATGTTGGAAGAATATTGAATGCTAAATAGTGTTGAAGAGAAATACTCAACTTTATTAGAGGTAAATAAAAAGCCATTGATATCAATGGCTTTAGAATTTATTACATTATGCTAGATGTGATAGTGTTTAAACTTTATTACAAACTTTCAGTGAAAGTACGGGTAATAACATCACGTTGTTGTTCAGGGGTTAACGAGTTAAAACGAACTGCATAACCTGAAACACGGATAGTTAACTGAGGATATTTTTCTGGGTTTTTCACTGCATCTTCTAATGTTTCACGACTTAATACGTTAACATTTAAGTGCTGACCACCTTCAACACGGACAGTTGGTTTCATTTCCAGTGGCACTTCACGGTACTCAAAAGCCCCTAATTCGTCTTTAGCAACGATCTGGCCTTCATTATAATCAGCTTTAGCACAAACGCAGCGCGCTTCATTTTTCTCGTTATCCAGTAACCAGAAAGAATTCAATAATGCTGCATTATCAGTTTTAGTAATTTGAATACCTGTAATCATGTCGACCTCCACGTTCGAACTAGATTGCGCTCGATTTTTGTATCAATCAAAGCTGCATTAACCATCAATCTTATATACATTTGCAATTGGATATTTGGTCTAACCAATGTCTCTGAGTATTTTATACCAGCTCAATAGGTCATTTTCTTTGATATTTATCAATTATTCCGTATAGCAATTAACCAAACCAGCTCAACTTTATGATTTAAATCAATATTCATCATGATGACATTTTAATTATTTTTATAAATTTTCAAATTAATTTGAAATGAATTATAAAGATCAGGGCTTTATCTCTGCTCAACGAACCAGTAAGCTTATTACCATCATTTGGTTCAGTTATAAATTGCGCCAGCCAACATTCATTGTTATGGAAAATTTCATGTCAAATACCATTACATGGCACGACGTCATTGGCCCTGAAAAATTAAAACCGTATTTTAAAGAAACCTTATCCTACGTCGCGCAGCAGCGCCAAGCTGGCAAAGTTATCTATCCGCCACAAGATGATGTTTTTAATGCTTTCCGTTATACCGAACTTGCAGATATTAAAGTCGTTATCTTAGGCCAAGACCCTTACCACGGGCCAGGACAGGCTCATGGACTCTCATTTTCAGTTTTACCGGGTATTAAGCCACCTCCATCCCTTGTGAATATGTATAAAGAACTCGAAAAAGACATCGCAGGGTTTACGCGACCATCACATGGTTATCTACTCAGCTGGGCGCAGCAAGGTGTGTTGCTATTAAATACTGTGCTCACTGTAGAGCAAGGTAATGCGCATTCTCATGCCCATTTAGGGTGGGAAACATTTACAGATAAAGTCATTGAAGCGATTAATGAAAATACCGAAGGCGTCGTATTTTTACTTTGGGGCTCACATGCTCAGAAAAAAGGCAAAATTATCGATACCAAACGCCATCACGTTTTAAAAGCACCTCACCCTTCTCCACTTTCTGCCCATCGTGGCTTTTTAGGTTGTGGTCATTTTTCACAGACGAATGAAATTTTAATTCAACAAGGCAAAGCGCCAATTGATTGGAACCCTGTGATTAATGAATAGCTGCCTGTTTTAGGTAAGAAAAAGAATGGGATACACATGTATCCCATTTAAACAATTATTTCGAAACAATAACCATTGCAGGTCTGAGTAATCGGTTATTTAACGTATACCCTTTTTGCATCACGTTAATCACATGATTAGGTTGGTGATCAGGTGATTCAATCATTGTCATTGCTTGGTGAACTTCAGGGTTGAATGGTACATTCGCATCCCCCACAGGTTCGATACCAAACTTAGCGACAGCATCTAAGAACGTTTTCAGCGTTAAATCTAACCCTTCTAACATCGCTTTAGATTGCTCATTATCGCGATCAGCGGCATCGATAGCACGTTCCAAATTATCAATCACAGGCAAAAGCTCATTTGAGAACTTCTCAAGTGCAAATTTGTGCGCTTTCTCGATATCTTGCTCCGTACGACGACGAATATTTTCAATTTCAGCATGTGCGCGTAACATCGCTTCACGTTCTGTTTTTTGAGAAGCCGCTAATTGTTCCTCAAGCTCAGCAATACGCGCTGCTAACGCTTGTTCGTTTGCTTGCATTTCTTCAGCTTGCTGAACATCCATTTCTTGCTCTGTTTGCACTTTTTGTGATTCATTTTGCTCAGAAGCTTGCTCATCATGCATATTTTGGTCTTTACTACTCATGAATATCTCCGCGTATTTAGCATTAATCCCATATATGAGAGTATTATGGGGATCTAATACAGGGATTCAAGGGAAGTCATACAATGAGAGGCCAAAAAAGTATGCAAAAGGACAATAATACAGCACATTCTCACTTCAAAACGATAGGCATTGTCGGGCACCCAAGGCATCCTGAAGCGTTAGCAACTCATGAACTTATTTATCATTGGTTAATTTCAAAAAATTACCATGCCATTATTGACAAGCAAGTCGCTAAGGATTTGAAGTTAGTGAATGCGACAACTGGCACGTTAACTGAAATTGGCCAACAAGCCGATTTAGTCATCGTAGTGGGTGGTGACGGTAACATGTTAGGTGCAGCTCGTATATTATCTCGCTATAACAATAAAGTTATTGGTGTTAATCGTGGAAATTTAGGTTTTCTCACTGACCTAGACCCCGATAATGCCCTACAGCAACTTTCACGCGTGCTTGAAGGCGAATATCGTGAAGAAAAACGTTTTCTTCTTGAAGCCCAAGTCATTAAGCCTAATCAAAAAGCACGCAAGAGCAGTGCGATTAATGAAATCGTACTCCACCCCGGAAAAGTTGCTCATATGATTGAGTTTGAAGTCTATATTGATGATAAATTTGCATTCTCACAACGTTCTGATGGGTTAATTATTGCCACACCGACAGGCTCAACAGCCTACTCTCTATCCGCGGGAGGCCCTATTTTAACCCCTAATTTAGATGCTATTGTCTTAGTTCCTATGTTCCCGCATACCTTATCATCACGCCCATTAGTTATAAGTAGCGATAGCAGTATTCGCTTAAAATTTATACGCACCAATATTGATTATGAAGTCAGCTGTGACAGCCAAATCATGTTACCAATTCAAGATGGTGAGGAGGTCATTGTAAAACGTAGTAATAAAAATCTGAATCTAGTGCATCCTAAAGACTACAATTATTTCAATACATTAAGCTCAAAATTAGGGTGGGCGAAAAAAACTTTCTAATTTTTTAGCTCTGCCTCTTTACTGTATAAAAAAACAGGTTAAACTGTATGAAAACACAGGTGTGTATTTTCACAGGAGAGCGCAGATGCTTACCCAATTAACCATCAGTAATTTTGCTATCGTTCGTGAGTTAGAAATTGATTTTCGCAGCGGTATGACCACCATCACTGGTGAAACAGGTGCGGGGAAATCTATTGCAATTGATGCGCTCGGTCTGTGTTTAGGTAACCGCGGTGAAGCCAATATGGTGCGCCCAGGTGCACAACGGGCCGATCTTTGCGCTCGTTTTTCCCTATCTGATGCACAAATGGCGGCAAATTGGCTCACAGAACACCAACTTGATAACCAAAACGAATGCTTGTTGCGTCGTACGATTGCCTCAGACGGTCGTTCACGGGGGTTTATTAATGGTGTTTCGGTCCCTCTCTCCCAACTGAGAGAATTAGGTACCTTATTAATTCAAATTCACGGCCAACACGCACATCAACTGTTGCTTGATAATGCACATCAGAAATCCCTGCTTGATGCCTATGCAAACCAACAAGAATTGCTTGCTCAAATGAAACTAGCTTGGCAAACATGGCATGATTCATGCCAGCAACTTGCTGTATTTCAAAAGCAAATGCAAGAACGTGAATCACGTCAGCAACTATTGGATTACCACTTAAAAGAACTCAATGAATTTCTTCCTGTTCAGGGGGAATTTGAAGAAATTGACCAAGAGTACAAGCAACTGGCTAATCATGGTCAATTTTTAACAATTGGGCAGAATGCAGCACAAATATTGTCTGAAAATGATGATGCAAACGTTATTAGCCTACTAAACATGGCAAAAAATGAATTAATCGATCTTGTTGCACTAAGCCCGAAATTCTCAGGCTTGCTTGATATGCTGGAAGAAGCATCAATACAAGTTAGTGAAGTCAGTGATGAAATAAAACACTACTGCGACCAATATGAACTTGATCCTAATCGCTTGTTTGAACTAGAGCAGCGCATTTCTAAACAAATCAGTTTAGCACGCAAGCATCACATTGCACCTGAAGCTCTACCTGAGCTATTTCAACAACTTTTGTCTGAACAAGCGCAAATCGCCAACCAAAATGAAGACTGTGAAGCATTAAACTCACAAGTCCTTGCTGACCACCAAAAAGCCCTCGCTTGTGCTGAACGCTTGCACCATGTTCGTTTACATTATGCACAAGAACTTAGCACACTCATTACCAACAGCATGCACCAGCTGTCTATGCCGCATGGTTTATTCACGATTGATGTAAAATTTGCACCTGAACAACTTCAAACTGATGGTGCTTGTAAGATTGAATTTAATGTCACAACCAATCCAGGGCAACCACACCAATCACTTGCAAAAGTTGCCTCAGGAGGGGAACTTTCGCGTATTGCCCTTGCAATTCAAGTGATTACTGCGAAAAAAATGGATACCCCTGCATTAATCTTCGATGAAGTGGATGTCGGTATTAGTGGCCCTACCGCTGCCATTGTAGGTAAATTATTACGTGAACTTGGCGAATCAACGCAAGTCATGTGCGTAACCCATCTACCTCAAGTTGCAGGGTGTGGCCATCATCACTTTTATGTGAGTAAAGAAACTAATGGCGTTGAAACCGAAACACATATGCAATTACTAGATAAAAAATCACGATTACAAGAACTTGCAAGGCTTTTAGCTGGTTCTGAAGTCACAAAAAATACGCTAGCTAATGCAAAAGAGTTGCTTGCCGCATAATTTTTGACAACTTTTTTGCGCTCATGTGGTCTTAGAGTCGATAAGGAAGGTTTTAAAATGTATCAATGTCGATTATCATTGATGTTCTGACTCCAAAAGGAATGAGATATCCATGCGTTATAAATTGTTAACTGCTGCTGCACTATCACTCGCATTAATGTCTACGGGCTGTTCAATGATGGAACGTCTTGTCTATCACCCGGATATTAACCAAGGTAATTACCTCACAGCGAAAGATGTTGCTAAGATTCAAAAAGGAATGACACAGCAACAGGTCGCTTATACTTTGGGCACACCAATGTTATCCGACCCGTTTGGTACTCAAACCTGGTATTACGTATTCCGCCAAGAACTGGGGCATGATCCAGTTAAGCAAGAAACGCTGACACTTACTTTTGATCGCAACGGTATTCTTACTGACATCAAAAATGAGAAAAATCTTGCTGCTCAAGAGTCTATGGAAGCAGCTGAGGCTAAAACAGCTGACTAAAAATGCATATGCATTGATATAGAACTAAAAATATAACTACCTATAACCGAATATGCGTAGGTAGTTATTTGTATTTTTGTTAATATCTGATAAAGCCTTCTGAGCTTTAACGTTAGAGCTACAGATAACAGAAACAAAAAAACCGAGCAAATTGCTCGGTTTATCAATTCACTAAAGTCTAATTACTTTTTGCTTCTTTCGATTTTTCAGCACGCTTACGGCGCAGTTCTTTTGGATCCGCAAGTAAAGGACGATAAATTTCAATCCGCTCACCATCTTGTATCGTGTCAGAAAGTTTTGCTGGGCGGCTATATATTCCCACTTTATTCTTTTTCAAATCGATATCATCACGCAGTGAAAGGATACCTGAAGCTACAATCGCATCTTCTATTGTTGATCCCTCTGCAACTTTTACAGATAACAAAAATTGCTTTTCTGGGAGTGCATACACCACCTCAATATTGATATCAGACACTATAAACATCCTTAGCTCTTAGTGTAAAAGCTTGAACCATATTATTAGCTAGCTCTTTAAATATTTTGCCGAATGCTAGCTCTATTAATTTATTGGTAAATTCAAAATCAAGGTGAAATTCAATTTTACAGGCATCTGCACTAAGAGGAATGAATCTCCATCCTCCAGACAGCTTACTAAACGGGCCTTCTACCAATTGCATATGGATGCATTTATTGTCTTCAAGCACATTTTTAGTGATGAACGTTTTGCTAATTCCCGCTTTTGATACCTCAACAGAAGCCGTCATTTCCTCAGCACTGTGACTGATAATACGGCTTCCCACACACCCAGGTAAAAAACTTGGGTATGAAATTACATCATTTACGAGTTTATACATTTGTTCTGCGCTAAAAGGGACTAACGCAGAGCGACTAATCTGTGGCATATCAATTCCTATCCCTAAAAACTGGGCATATAATAGCACTATTGATTGGTTAAACAAAAAACAAAACCCATACAGGGCAAGAAATGCACAATCAAAAAAATATCAGCGCAGAAAGATTTCTTTCGACTCAGCTTACAGTATAATGATTGCACTATGACAAAGAAAAAACCATATAAACCCGGTTCAGCAACAATTGCTATGAACAAGCGTGCTCGCCACGAATATTCTATCGAAGAGGAGTTCGAGGCGGGTTTGTCCCTACAAGGTTGGGAAGTTAAATCACTACGTGCTGGCAAAGCTAACATTGGTGACAGTTACGTATTACTTCGAGATGGCGAAGCTTATTTATTTGGTGCTAACTTTACGCCTCTCAATGTTGCTTCTACTCATGTAGTCTGTGACCCAACACGTAGTCGTAAACTATTGTTAAATCAACGTGAATTAGATACCCTTTATGGTAAAGTTAACCGTGAAGGCTACACTGTCATCGCACTTTCTCTCTATTGGAAAAATGCATGGTGTAAAGTAAAAATCGGTGTTGCTCGGGGTAAAAAAGCCCATGACAAGCGTTCTGATATCAAAGAACGTGAATGGCAACTCGATAAAGCACGTATAATGAAACATTCTAATCGCTAAGTCCTAGCTTTATAGGATAATTTTCTGTTATACTGCGTTCAACAACTTGGGGCTGATTCTGGATTCGACGGGATTTGCGAAACCCAAGGTGCATGCCGAGGGGCGGTTGGCCTCGTAAAAAGCCGCAAAAAAATAGTCGCAAACGACGAAAACTACGCTTTAGCAGCTTAATAACCTGCTTAGAGCCTTCTCTCCCTAGCCTCCGCTCTTAGGACGGGGATCAAGAGAAGTCAAACCCAAAAGAGATCGCGTGGATGCCTTGCCTGGGGTTGAAGCGTTAAACTTAATCAGGATAGTTTGTTGATGGCGTGTCTGTCCGCAGTTGGCAAATGAATTTAAAGACTAGACTAAGCATGTAGTACCGAGGATGTAGAAATTTCGGACGCGGGTTCAACTCCCGCCAGCTCCACCACTATCTAACGACCTGATTCTTAACAAGTTTCAGGTCGTTTTTCTTTCTATCATGTCGAAATTGTGCCGCAGGAATGTACCGCATGACGACATTAAAGCTCCCCCACTACCTTTACCAACGTGCTAATACGTGGTGGTTTCGTAAAACCATCCCGACTGCAAACGCTCGCCATGACATCCGGCTGAGCCTCAAAACGAAGCAATTGCATGCAGCCCGATCATTAGCCTTAATCCTCAATAGTCAATATAATCACTGGAAAGCCCAATATTCAGGAAGCCCGAAAATGACCGAAGAACAAATTGTCTTTTTTCAGCAGCAACTCAAGTTACTAGTCAACACGTGGTGGCAGCGTGAAATGGATGATTTTCATGGCAACTTTGATAAAGGCATTAATGAACTCAATGATTTAGTGCACGTTTCAACAGGGATTATCGAGCTTCATAGAACTCGGGCTGATGATAAAGAATATTGGGACAATGCCAAAAACCAGAGAATAGTTGCCTCGGTATTAGATGAGCTCCAAGAGCAACAATTGAATATTCCACCTAATTTAACGGAACAAGACTATCAGCAACTGGCTTATATGGTTGACCAAGCTTATTGGTTTCATTATCAACGGCTCAATGAATATTTATTAAACCCAATACCTGACTGGTTAAACACCCCCGTCCCCCGTGAGGTTGAATCAATCATTGATGATAAGCCACGTTACCCTCTATCTAAACTGATTAGCGAATATCAGGAAGAAAGCCTGCAAAAAGGGCACAGCCAAAAGACCCAAAATAAGTATGCTCAATGCCTCGCCTTAGCAATTAGCTACTTTGGTGATGTGCTTGTTGATACGATTACACCCGAGCAAGGCAGACATTTTCGAGAGTGCTTAAAGACCTTTCCTATTGGGATTAAAACAAAAGAGATGCTGGCACAGCCACTGAGTGAAATCATAAAAAAACATCCACACGCTCAAACCATATCGGTGGAAACGGCGAATTCACACCTGCAAAAAGTGTCCCAGTTTTTTGATTGGATAGTGTCCTTAGGGTATTTAACCTACAATCCTATCCCTCAAGAACCGCTTCCGGCTCCACGGGTTAACCATAAAGACGATAGAGCCGTCATCACTGACGAGGAAGCCATGCGAGTTTTTCAGCATCCCCTGTTTACGATGCATCAAGGCGTCAAAACCAAGAAGATACAGCAGCCTTACCATTTTTGGTTACCGCTATTGTGTTTATTTACGGGTATGCGTCCCGGTGAAGCTTGCCAGTTGTTCACTAATGACGTTGAAAAAGTAAATGACATTTGGTGTATTCGAGTGGATAACCGATATGAAAAACAGCGGTTGAAAACACCAAATGCCAAACGCTACATCCCAATCCATCAACAACTTATTGATTTAGGCTTCTTGGTATTTGTGAACGATAAGGCAGGAACACACCGTGAAGATACACGCCTGTTCCCTGAAATTATGCTCATTCAAGACTCTTTTGCTACCAAGCCGGGTGAATGGTTCAACCGTAATTTACGAGACCGCCAATCGCTTCCTGAGCACGTCACGCTCTATAGCTTTAGGCATTACTTTAGAGATAAGCTACTCGCCCTGCATCCGTCTGATGAATATTTGAATAAGATTATGGGACATCAAACCAGTTCTTACGGTAAAGCCTTACCAAAAGATCAACAAGCCATGCATGAACTCGTAAACAAAGTCGATTATTCAACCATTATTGCTCAGATAAAACCTTATGAAACATTGGATATCTTCCACTAATAGTGGATAAAGCAGTAGACTACTTTTAGTCTACTTGGGGCGAATTTGGATATCGAAAATTATTGTACATTAAGATTATTTTTTAACCTGTTACCTTTGGCAGGTCTCAGTCGACGAAACTTACCTGAACCTGATATCAATCGCCCTTCATGTGAAGGGCTTTTTTGCCTAAATTTAAAAAAACGTTTTCAGTTCACTTTTGTTTCTAAATACCATATTTCTTATCCCATAATCTGCCAGATAAGCCATGATAGGAATAAGAAAAACAAAATGAATCACGTAGGAAGTCATGAATAAATCTGAAATAATTACAGACACTTGAGTGTATCTATTGGTTTGAAACTCCTTAAGCCCCCATACAATGACATTTATCAGATAAGGCATTAAGACATAGGCTACCAATCGGTACTTTTTGTTTATTTTTAGATCTTTTCGTGACGCATAAATAACAAAAATAAACAAAGCAATCAAATAGATAGAAAGCACCAAGGAAAATACTTTTTGATACTCGATTGCCAATCTTGAATTTACCGCGTGAGGATAAAATTTGAAAAAATACTCATGCACGGTTTCTAAATAGAAAAATGCTACACTAAGGGAAAGTGACAGGAATAAGATTAAGAACCTATTTTTAATAAGCACCAGAGAAAATACCTCCACGCTTAGGGTAATGAAGTTCTATTAGCTTATTTCTGAACGTCCACGGGTCTTCACGAAACAGCATATTCTCTTCAAGTGCATTAAATACGCCTCCACTTTCTTTCAAAATATAAAAAACAGTGTCAGCACACATAGCCCAACCTGCTGTGCCATAATTATAAATTAGCTCAGTGATTTTGTCTGCTTGCTCTCTAGGTACTGTAAATTCAATTATTTGGACATCTTGACCATCCCACAACTGAAAAGACAGGTAATCATCCCAATTGAATTCAGGATAATGGAAAAACTCCCCTGAACCTCGAGGGGTACGGTATTCTTCAATATTGTTATAGCATTCTTTTGAGGGGCATTCCGAATACCCGCCAGACGGGTCATATAGTAAAGCGTCCTCTCCTTCTCCCACGACCAAGCCAGTATGACCAATACCCCAGTTATAGTTAACTATTACAAATATTTTAACAGGGTCTTCTATCAATGAAGCTATGTATGGTTGTGGTGATGATACAATCGGCACATTAAAACGGTTAAAATATACATCATTGATTTTCATTGATATTTCCCATTATAATGTTTCACCTCGAATGCTATATCCCGATGCGTTAGCCTGAATGTGAGTGTAAGAAATGCTCTCGTATAAAAGTGATACTTTCTCAAATGACTGTAGCTCATTTTCAGTTAGAGAACTGGGGGATTCGTTTGTAATTCTAACAATACTGGCTTTTGTTAATCTTATTTTTTTGTAAGGCGTCAATTTACCGCTTTTATCAACACGGTAGTACTCAAAGACACAATCTAATATTTCATTATGAGATATGGCAGAGAGTAGTAGTGCTGAGGATTTATCGTCGGCTTTGACCATGATAAACGGTGCATGGGAAACATTTTGTTTTCTGGCTAAGTCATACGTTGTTGAATAAACCAATATTTCATCCGCATGATTTTCTTGATACCGGTTACCTATCGAGTCATAACTTGAACAACCTGCAGAAATCAACCCTTGTTTGTTGCCTTGCATTGTTAAATAAATAATATCAGCCACAACGACCTCTTAATTAGTCGTTAATTTAACTTAGGCTAGATCAACCATTGGTAGATTTACAATAAGTTAACTCTTAGTTCAGTTACGATTATCAGTGTGGTCTTAAAAAACCGCAGGTAAGTCGTCGTCAGCGGCAAAAACTGGAGAGTTGAACGCGCTCATATGTTCGGCAAATACAAAGATAAGTAAGCTTATCAGGAACGACACCAAAAAGTCATGTATTACAACTCAGTATCCGAGAAACAGCTAAGGCAACGGGCTATAGTTCTTCGCAGGTTTGCAGGGTTCAGGATCTTTATAAATAATTGGAAGCTGATAAAAAAACAGCCTCAACGTACAATAATTTTTGACATCCAAACTGCCCCCTACTTATGAAATCGTGATTGAGAATATTGCAGGTATTGGAAAGGGGTGTAACGTTACATTTTAAGAGAACGTTACAGCAGATCCCTATAATATCAACGTGTATCGCTGTTACGCCAGTTACGTCATAAAAATACGTCTCTGAACAAAAATTAGAACAGCCTAAAAGTTAGTCTAAGCGTCATTCCTATTATTAACGCATTTAGTGACGTTACACTCGTAACAGCGATACAAGCCGACATTGAAACATTTTTTGTTACATCACGCTGATAGTGTAACGTAACAAGGAGAGGTCCCCCCCTCCTTTTTAACTTTCACGATTAAACTGTATAACTTTCCATTACCTCACACCCTTCATCGCTTTGGCCTAAAAGTGTCCCTGATACAACATAGGGTTGTTGCTCTTCTACCTGTCCAACATCGAATATTCGCTCAGATATAGGGTACACGCGGCGAAGACCACCACCTTGCAACCGCTTCGTCACTGCGGATGTCTTAGGTAAAAAACCTAATTTAACCAATACGTTGGCGACACTTTTATGATCGAGTCCCTGACAAATATCGTTGCGAAACGATTCAGGGAAAACACAAAAGTCGTTGCCATCTTTGCAGCCCCAAACAGGTCCATTCGTATTTTGTCCAAATCTAGAGTCTCCCCATTTGAGTAATCGACCTCTAACAACTTCAAGTGCTTGGTTAGATTCGTGTGAGCCTTCGCCTCTTTCTAACAACCATGCATCAAAACAGGTTTTCACACCACGAAAAGCTTCACCTTTTTCCCAGCCAGTAATGTTTGCTGCCAACTCTCCCGCTGCTGCAACGAGGGCAAACCGATTTGCAGCACGTTTTATCTGCCCATCCACATTATCGGGCACATATTGTAAAAACTCTGTCATCAGCTCCCTTAGATTTATTGAGTACTCAGTCTTATTGCCAGCTAACTCCGTCAAAAATGCTCGAGCCGCAACACCATAGTATTGCTTGCTATTACTATTTAACATTTCGGCAAAACTTGCCGCATCAGAAAAACCATGAAGTTCTTCAAAGATACCTAACCCTTTTCCAGCATCTGCAGGAATGTCGATAAAACGAACTTCTTGCCCCGCTTTGACCATTTTTCCCGCCTGACTCATTAAATTTGACAAGGAAACTTCACCTGCTGAAACAAAAATGAGCCTCCATGTTTTCAACGATACCGCCCCACCGGAACGGTTTGCTCGTTGCTTGCTTGACCCATTAGCCACCATATACACTGTCTGAGCTGCTTCACTGGGGTTTTCATCTGCCATCTGACCTAATTCATCAATGACAAGCGTTGCATCATTATGAGCATAGGCGACACTCTCAAGTCCATTGGACGTTGCACGCCATGTCAGCAAGTTATCCGCAGATCCCCATATTCCTTTACACACACGCAATGCCGTTGTTTTTCCTCGGCTACTTTCACTTCGAATATGGAAACCACCCGATTCTAATGCGTGATCTAAATCCAATAATGGTCCCGCAAACGCAGCAGCGACCATCAAAATTAATCGGCTGTTACCTTGGCAATAAGCCGCTACATTACGCTGCCATTCTTCTAGTGTCCCCAATTGTTCATAGCCTGCCGGAGCGCCATACATAGACTGATAAACAACGCGTTCAGAGCTCGCCCCAATAGCTTCATTCGGTAAAACAAATACTTCACCATACCAACCCGTTTGAGATACATTACGGGCACGTTCTACTGGTTGAACATTTGAAATAAAGCTTATTAGGGCTTTATGTTCACTTGGGTTAAATTGCAAGCCTCTCGAAACCAAAGGTTCCAATATTAACGATGGATCTTTCACTATTGCAGCTCGAGGTAAAGCAAACAGATGTTCATGGTTATCCAAGTCTGCAAACTTGAGGACTATTCCCCACTCTTTATTCTCCTTATCTCGAGACAGCGCTTGCGGATACAATGCAGAACAAATTTGTGCATCATACGTCCCTTTGTCCGTAGTTCGTTTTTGATATAACCACCCATTATTGAAAAAATAATCAGCAGGTATCCTCATTCGGGCAATAGCAATAACTGGACACAACTGACGTTTAAGTTCATCAATCCCTTCTAAAACAGCTAAATCATTGGCATCTGTCGGTTGTGTTGATTCATCTTGAAACTGAGGTATAAAACACGAACAACCATATGATTTTGCCGCTTTTTCCGCAGCGTCAACGCCCGCGTTTCTCTCTTTATACTTATCATTATCAGCAATAATCACAATCGGTACATTTGTTTTACTTCGCACAGCTTTAACTACTTCAGATAAATTACCGCAATCAATCGCCATAATGCAGGTATACCCTGTCGCCTCATAACAGGATGCCGCTGTCGCAAATCCTTCGGTTATCAATATGGTGCTGCTATCACCTTCAATCACATAGCAAGCCCCTTTTTTACCACAATCTTTATAAAAGCGTTTAGTACCATCCTCCCAAATACGTTGAGCCGTTATGAAACCACCTTGATATTCACTCAATGGAATAACCAATTGATTACCATTGACTAATATACCATGCGCCTCCACTTTTTTTCGCAACAAATAAGGATGATGATTTGAAGCTGGAGGAAGTCTTTGAATATCCTCTTTTAATGCAGCTCTATTTTCGTCAAATAGGGCTTCTCGTGCTGCATCCTTGGCTGCTCTTAATTGCTTATATTCATCTATTCTTGTTTTTTGCTGTTCCTCTGACACTGAATTTAACCCATCACTACGCCAAATTACCTCACCTAATTCCTCATGAAAACTTTTCGCTATTAACCAATGAATTTTACCATTTTCATCGGCTAATGTTTTTATATAACCACTTGTTTCCCCTTCTTTGTCATGTGTATCTTTAAAACGAGGATAGTCGACCTCGATATCTTTTATTTCTGCATCTTCAGCAGCAAGTTGACGTTCTTTAGCTAACTGTAATCCCGAATCGAATGCGTATTGATTGTGTTCATCAATAGTCATAATTAACTCCAATGAGTGTTTAAGATAAAAGTTTGATGAGCCTCACTCATTTGAATGAGGCAATTGATTAATGAATTAATAGTTTTTTATAGAAAACTCTTCAAGGTCACCATAATCATCAAATATGAGCTTGAGGAAATAATGACCATCACAAGTGAAAAACTTATAGTCATTGGATTCAGGGCAATACTCGACGAAACCATCTTCTACATAGAGAATATCTTCGAGAAGTTCAGGTATGTATTCAAGGCGAGCTTCTTCACTATTGATTTCTCTAAATAGAGCGATTTTAGTGCGAAGGTTTAAGTTGTTTAATTGATTATTCATATTATCTCCTATGATAGTTAGACCCACCCTTGGCGAGTTGGGTCATATCATAAGAAATAAACTACAAAATTAATCCTCCCCCTAATGGGGCCTCATAAGCCCCCCCTTGATTTCCTTTAAGGAAAAGGAAATGATGAGGGGATTTAGCTTAAATCCCAGCAAATAATTCAGGCATAGCATCAATGAACGTGTTGCAACTACTCAATCTTTGTAAGTGTGTTAATGCATCATCTACACCAAAAAACCATTGGTCCTTTCCACTTATTATTGAATTTAAATATTTGACATAATCATTCAATTTTTCCTTATTATCATCATTGAGGAGATTATTTTCATCGAACCGAATGGTATTAATAATGTTTTCTTTTACGAATAACTCTTCCAGATTATCTGGATGCACTGAAATTTTATTTATAATACAACTTTCTCTTTTATTTATATCACCATCAATTTTAAATTTATAGCAAAGCTCACCAAATAACTCTTCATAAAATGATCCATTTTTACTATTTTTATATTTTTTAATATCTTTTTTCGTATAACCCAGAGTCATCATTATAGAAACTCTAGTTAGCAGGTAATGGTAAATATAATCACTTACTTCAACTTTTTTATTTTCTTGCTTCCTATAAGTTACGTTTAGAAAAAAAGAGTCTTGAAATGACTGAAACTCATCACCTTTTTTTAATTGATTATCTATAGCCTCATATAAATAACGTCTAATATTAGGGGGTAATTCCATATTCTTTTTTAGCATGGAGGATATAAAACGCAACAACATTTCCGCAGTTCCTTTTGGGACTCTTTTGTTTTTTTCATACTTTAAATAAGGTATTTCTGGAATTTCATCTTTATTTTTAGCTTGTAGCTTACTAAAGCTATCTTTCTGACTTATATATTTCTTATTTTTTACCATTGACATAACTAAATTATGCAAATGCTCATAGTCAACTAAATCTCTATTGTTTTTATTTTTATCCATCATATTAATCCCTCTAGTTATTAAAGCCTGAATGTAACAGTTAGAATGTAAAGCAAATCATTCAATATGAACACATAAAATAATACGCTAATTAAAAGGTATAAGAAAATAGAACAATATATTAGGAGATTGTTATGCAACAAAAAATCAACGAGGTTAGAGAGTACCTATCTATGCAGCTATACCATACCGAACAACTAACATCCCCTCGAGATACTTATGACTTCCTCGCTGTTCAACTCGGAGATAAAGAGCAAGAAGTGTTTTCAGTAATCTATCTGAATGCCCAAAATCAAGTCATACAGTACGTTGAGATGTTTAACGGCACCATTAATCACACAAATGTCTATCCCCGAGAAATTGCGAAGTTAGCCTTAAAACTCAACGCAGCCAATATTATCTG
Organism: Providencia sp. UF-183; assembly: GCF_058246155.1. Classification (NCBI taxonomy): domain Bacteria; kingdom Pseudomonadati; phylum Pseudomonadota; class Gammaproteobacteria; order Enterobacterales; family Morganellaceae; genus Providencia; species Providencia sp. UF-183. The sequence goes on from NZ_JBSICD010000005.1 coordinate 132,617, forward strand.
TGCCCATAACCATCCTTCTGGTACGGTAACTCCATCAAAAAGCGATATTAAAGTTACCGATAAGCTGAAAACAGTCATGCAGTTGTTCGATATAACGCTGCTTGATCACATTATTGTGGCTGGTGGAGAAACAATATCATTTGCTGAAAAAGGTCTGCTATGAAAGCAATCCTCCTCACTGCATTAATAAAAGGGCTTATCACATTTGCCTTTCATCTACTAAAAGTTGTATCGGCGGCATACAACTAAACCTAACTTAAATTTCATTATCCCCCTACCAATAAGCATGCTTCGATATCATACCACCAGCTAAATAACTCAATAAGTTATCCCACCATAGCAAAAGTGGCTATTTGAGCTTTGGTATAGAAATCCATCATACCATGCCCTATCGCTAGGGGTAAGGAGGCCATTGTGGCAATGATTGGTTACGCACGAGTATCAACACGAGGACAGAGCTTAGAGACTCAACTCAACTCGTTGCAAGATTGTGACAAAATATTTAAAGAAGTCATCAGTGGAGCAAAAAACAACCGCCCCGAGTTAGCGGCTCTACTTGATTATGTTCGAGAGGGCGATACCGTCAAAGTCACGAAGCTTGACCGCCTTGCACGTAATACAAAGCACCTCCTCGAAATATCCGATTACCTTGAATCTAAGCAGGTCAGACTGCTCATCATGAATATCGGTATTGATACCGCAACCCCAACAGGCAAATTGATGATAAGCATTATCGCCGCCATTGCGACATTTGAAAGAGAAATCATGTTAGAAAGGCAAGCTGAAGGTATTGCGCTTGCCAGATTAAAAGGTCGGTATACAGGACGGAAAGCTACCGCCAGAGCGAAAACAACAGAAGTTTTGAATTTGCTCGCTCAAGGGATAACCAAACCTGCAATATCAAAACAGCTGAATATAAGTATCACTAGCATTTATCGCATTGTTAACAATCATAAAAGACTTTCATTATAAGGAAATTATCATGCCGTTTTACACAATGACAAACTTTGCAGACCGTATCTCTTTCATGAAAGATGGTCAGTATGTAGGCTCAGCAATGCCAAACGTATTCGGTGGTTATAATCTCTCAGGAGCAACTGGAGAGTCTCTAGGGCACACTAGTACTTTAGGCAACACTGAGATGTTTCACGGTGACATGGGGCAGCTAGAGGGCTTTGCGAGACCCAACATCTTTGGTGGCATTGATTACTTGAGTTCAACAGGTTCATTTCAAGCCATGTCTATACCTGATTTTCAAGGGATGACACTCCATGATATTGCTGATGGTTCATCTGAGCATATATCAATGATTGGTGATAACCTAACTGACGAACACGTTGATGGATTGTCCAGTTTCTTTCATAAATTTCTGGGGTAGTTAACATGGACGACTTTCAACGCATTGAAGCTACTGCATTAACCATCATGATAATGCAGTCTACCGGATTCATTGAAAAAGAAGAGGATACCGCTTGCCTTGTTGATATTCCCTACATACTGTGCAAAGCACTTTGCGAAAAGAACAATTCTGAGCTTTATAATCACTTAAAGCTAACTGATGAGCAAAGAGCAAAAAGCATCAGTGCAGTTACGGCTATGCTAGCAGATAACGATAATTGGCTAGGCCAAGCTGCTCATCTCTACAATCTATTTTCAAACCCTCTAGGTAAAACTATCCGAGATACTATCACTAAACAATATGATGAAAACCCTCTGGTTAGAAAGATAACACGCTTATACCGTGGATTTGGTCTTGACTTAGTACTTGGTATCTGTGATGAACTCATTAATCAAGGTGTACCACCTAACAAGTTATTAGCTGACTTTTCCGATTATCAACTTGCCAACCTTCCCTGTGAAAATTTTGATGAAGTCGTACAAGTTAACGTCGATATTGGTGTCGTATCAGGTCAAATTGACAGCAAGGAAGCGAAGTATGGCGAATTAGCAGGTAACGTAGGTGGATTTGTTGCAGGAGCCAAGGCAGGTGCGATCATCGGTTCATTCATCCTTCCCGGTGTTGGCACAATCGTCGGGGGTGGAATTGGAGCTGCCGCAGGTAAAGTATTCGGCAAGCGCATGGGGAATCTTGTAGGACAAGGCTTTATTGAAACTAAGGAGTCAAAGTCTAAATAGCTATCATCAAATATGGCGGTTAGCAAAATAATCATAGAAGTACTAACCGCCCCTCTACTAAGATTTTTTGTGCAATAGAGTTCGAAAAATTAAGAGTTTTTGTAGCAAAAAAGAACAACACTGCATATAAAAAATAATTTCATATTGTAATTAATGCATTGCTCTAAGTTAAAGGGTAGAATCGCCAACAAATAGCTTAAGTTTTTCTAATCTATTTTAGAGATTATACATTGCCCATATCAAGGCTATCGAATTAATTTCTCCAATAGAAAATACAAGCCACTCTAACAATGAAAGGTCTCCCCATAACAATATACTTATTCGAATTGAGGAAAGAATGAGAGAACTACTTACACACCCAAACTCTACTACCTTTACACAAGGAAGTATATTTGAAGGTTTGAATGTAAACCAAGATACATACACTAATGCACTCGTAATCACTGCAAGATGTGATATTGCAAATGGTAAAGCTAGAAATATTCTGTGTTTACCAATATATAAAGCAAGTGAATGGTTGAATAATCAAGGCCAAGAAATAGTTTTTAGACGAGTCGAAGGGAAGCTCGAAAATAAGTTGAAAGAACAGCTAAAAAAGCTAGGTATTTCTTTTAATTTATTATCAACTTATCCTCTGAGCACTATCACAAAATTAATTGACTCAGCCCCCCCAAAAAAAGGATGTGAAGATATTAAGCAACATCTTAATATGTTTATGTCTAAAAAATGTGATTACAGTCTCAAATTTGTTTCTGATGAAAGAAAAAATCTTTCGAGTTCATTAATCAATAATACTGAAAATTCAATTTACTTTCTAGAGCAAATTGATTTAGATGAAGTATTAGAACCATATGTAGTTGACTTATCTGAACCAATATCAATACCTTATACTATTGCAGCTAAACTATTACAGGGTATAAAAAATAGAAACACTGATGATGTTATTAATCAATACTTAACTATCTATAAAAAGGAAATATCATACATCTCCATTTTAAACTCTCCATACATAGAGCATATCTTACAAAAATTTTCTAATTTTTATAGTAGAATTGGTACTGAAGATATTGATAAAGAACTAGTGAACATTTTAAAGGATAAATTAAATGAAATATGATTTTATCTGCTTAAGCTATGAAGCAACAAAAGTAATTATTCAAGCAAGAACTTTGCAAAGTTTAGATTTTAAAAATTCATCATTCATAGTAAATATTGCTAATGGAACCTTACCTAACTTTGAAAATATAGAATTGCCAATTTATCATATAGAAAAGAATAAAGGATTATATATTCTTCATGATGATGACAAATATATGATTGAACGAGATTCAGTTACATTAGATTTTAAAGCACTATCTTTCGATGACGTTGATGATAGTATGAAAGTAACAAGCATACAAAAATCCCTCAGATTTTGCATCAAATATTGGGATAACTTATCTTATAGTAGCTCGGAGATAATACCTTTAGACTCGACAAAAGGAATAATATTTCCATTTCAAACAAGAAATGGTAGTTCATATAAAGTTGCTATTGAATTAGCTCCTTTTAGAAACAAGTCAAATAAAGAACGAAAATATAAAGGAAAACATCTTTGCATTTATAAATTTGGACAAAACTCAGGAGCTAAAAATAAAGAAGAATGTGAAGTAGGAGTACTAAAAAGAGCTTTAGATGGATTATATTCTGTTGATTTATTCAAAAACACACACAAAAAAACCTCTGAAAAAAATAAAGAAAATATATCAGGTGCAGTTAACCTAGGTGAAAATGACTTACTTAATACTACTGTTTTATTAGGTAGAAATAATCCTTTTGAACTTTTATCAGATAAACAATTAGCTTTTGTAGATGCTAATTGGAAGTTACCTGCTCGATTACATGGCCCCGCAGGTTCAGGAAAAACTATTTGTTTAGTACTGAAAGCATTAAGAGCTATAACTTCAGGTGATTATAAGCTAAAAGTTCTTTTTATTGTTCCTAGTACCGCAGTTAAAAACACTGTTGAATATTTTTTAAAGGTTACAGCTAAATCGTCAGAGTCCTTCTACGATGCTCAATTATCACAAATAAGAGTTAGAACAATTCAACAAGTTTGTATGGAGCAATTAGGTAATGATGTCAGCCAAACAGAACTTTTAGATGAAGATAGTTATGAAGCAAAGCAAACACAATTGCTCTACATTATGGAAATTGTAGAAAAAGTTCAGAGTGAACTAAAAAATCATAAAAATATCATTTCCCAAGAGTTGTATGATTTATTTAATATTGAGGATTCATTTGCCTTATCTGAGTTATTAATACATGAATTTGGTGTTGCTATTAAAGGCCGCTGTGGCAATAGTAAAGAAGAATATGTTAGTGATAAATATGAACAATTCACACTACCGACACAAACTGAAGACGATCGCTACTTTATCTTCAAGATTTTTGAAGATTACCAATTGAAATTAGACGCTTTAAGTCAATTTGATCCTGATGATATAGCTTTATCAGCAATAGGAAGGCTTGAATCTCCTTTATGGAAAAGGAGGAGAAATACCGAAGGATATGACTTTATTATTATTGATGAACTTCATCTCTTAAACTTTAATGAATTAAGTATAATTCACTACCTAACAAAAGAAAATACTAGTGCACCAATATCTTTTGCTGTAGATGCAACACAAGCAATAGGAGATATTGCTTGGAAAAATGATTCTATTTTAGATTATTTGAATATTGCAGATCATTCTAGTTTGGAGGAAAAAACAGATCTTACTATTGTGTTTAGATGCTCTACAAGTATTACTAAATTAGCATCGATGATTACCAGTTCTGGTACATCATTATTTACTAATTTTATTGATCCATTAGCTCAAGCTACAGATATTCAAATAGAATTAGAAGAATACAAGCCAGAATATATACTATATGACCAATCAAATCGTTCAATACATCAAAAAGCTATTGACTTAGCAAGTACAGTACAAAGAGATTTAAATTGCATGAAGCATAGGATTGTTATCATTTATTTTGATCGTCTGCTCTATGAAGATGCTAAAACTGAATTTGAACAACAAAATAGACCTGTTAGTTATTTACATCAACGTGGTGATATTGAAGTTATAGAGGATGCAAAAAATAAAAATGACTACATCGTGGCTATGGCCGATTATGTTGGGGGACTAGAATTTGATGCTGTTATCTTGGTCGGTGTAGATAAAGGAAGATTACCTAGAGAAGATCGTTCAATCAGTAACACTAGTAATATATTTCAAAATTATACCGCTCATAATAGGATGTATGTAGCGATCACTAGAGCAACTAAAATAGTTAAAATCATTGGTGAATCAAGAAGAGGTCCTAGTCCCTTGTTAGGAGCAGCCATATCTGCAGGTGTAATTCAACGTTTAGATATGAGTTAATAATTCAGCTCCCGAAAAGGGAGTTGAACTCATATTAAACTTCAATATTTCGCCCTTGCAGCCATGAATCGACTGTGACACACTAATGTGTCATTAACTTCATCGACATAGATAGAAGAATCAAACAGTTGCTATGGGGAGGTGCTTCAAGCCAGCTCCACCAAATTATCTTCTAAGGACGTCCAAAGAAGACTGAAAAGCCCGCTAACTCAATGAGTTGCGGGCTTTTTTATGTCCTGCACAGTCTGATGTCACCTAATTAAATCCAATCATCTTAGGCACCTTGATAGGCACCTCGTTAACCTTTATAGTTTTTGAGGTGCCTAAAAACAATGGAACATCAAAAATGGCAAGACAAACCAAACCATTATCAGTAAAAGAGATCGACGCAGCAAAGCCAAAACAGAGTGATTATGTCCTCTATGATGGCGATGGATTAGAGCTATTAGTTAAATCCAATGGCAGCAAGCTGTGGTCATTTCGCTACATTCGCCCTCTCACTAAAAAGCGAGCTAAAAAGAGTCTTGGGTCTTACCCTGCCGTCAGTCTTGCTGATGCACGTAGTTACCGCCTTGAAGCAAGAACACTACTCGCTAAGCAGATAGACCCACAAGATCACCATAAAGAGCAAGTCCGTAACACCTTAGAAGCTAAGGCAAATACCTTCCAACTTGTCGCTGAACGTTGGTGGGAAGTGAAGAAATCCACCGTCACAGAAGACTACGGTAATGATATCTGGCGTTCACTTGAACGAGATGTTTTTCCCGCCATAGGCGATATCAGCGTTACCGACATCAAAGCGCATATATTGGTCCAAGCAATACAACCGGTTCAAGCTAGAGGTGCGCTAGAAACGGTTCGTCGCCTATGTCAGCGTATCAACGAAGTGATGATCTATGCTCAAAATACTGGCTTAATTGATGCCGTACCGAGTATCAATATTGGCAAGGCTTTTGAAAAACCCAAGAAAAAGAATATGCCAAGTATTCCCCCTGATCAGCTACCAAAGCTCATGCAGACAATGCGTACAGCTAGTATTAGCCTATCTACTCGATGCTTGTTTATGTGGCAGCTGCTTACCATCTCTCGCCCTGCCGAAGCCGCTGAAGCTCGTTGGGACGAAATCAACTTTGAAACCAAAGAATGGAAGATACCGGCTGCTAGAATGAAAATGAACCGTGAGCACACTGTTCCGTTATCTGACGCTGCTTTAGCTATCTTAGAACTAATGAAACCACTCAGTGGTCATCGTGAGTTTATCTTTCCTAGCCGTATCAAGCCGAGTCAACCCATGAATAGCCAAACCGTCAATGCAGCATTAAAACGCGCTGGATTCGGTGGTGTACTGGTCTCACACGGTCTTCGCTCAATTGCCAGTACCGCACTCAATGAGCAAGGTTTCCCACCAGATGTCATCGAAGCCGCCCTAGCCCACGTTGATAAAAATGAAGTGAGACGTGCCTATAACCGCAGTGATTACCTAGAGCAAAGACGCCCTATGATGCAATGGTGGGCAGATTTTATTGAGGAGGCAGATAGAGGGAGTATTATTGAAGGTGGGATAAGAGGGATATCGCTAGTTGGGTAATTTGTGTGTACCAGCTCAAATTTGAGCTGGTACAATAATACTACAAAACTATACACCATCTATATGTCAGCTTAGTGCCAAAAGCGGACATCACGAATACTATGGAACACTAGAATTAAACCATCTCCCAGAAAGATTCGTGGTGTAAAGTTGAAATCTAACGCATACGCTATATGGGCAGCAAACAATATTCAGAAAAATTTAAACTTGAAGCCGCAAAATAGTTCACGGAAAAGGGCGAACTCTACCAATAGAATTATTGGTGAAATATTGCTCGTTAGTGATTCTATCTCTAATGATGTAAATTAACTCATTAATTTGAAGGTGATTTATGGGCTAAATATAGCAATTAATAATTTTATTTTCTGGTATTTTTATAGCGATATGAATAACTATCAAATAGCTAGAATTATCAAACTTCATAATTACTAATACACTAAATTTAGTAAAAATCATGGCGAACACAATGAAAACCAATAATCTTATTTTATTCACTGTCTTATCTTTGAGTGTTTCATTCATTCAAAATGCGATTTCAGCAGGAAATCAAGAATTATTCTCACTATCAGAAATTTGCAAAGCAGGATTATCTGTCGTCTATGATAGAGATATTGATACAATGCATTCGACCTCAGTTTCAAATAATATTAATAGAATTAAATATATAAGAAACCAAGATGGTAAATCATTTTCATATCTGTGCAGAAAAGAGTCATTATCAAGACTAAGCTTCTTCGATGAAAATCTACCGAATGCTCGTTGGTATGGTGCTGATCTGGCTGAACCTCAGGTATTTTTCTCTATGACAAACAATATACTAACAATCAGAGATGTTGTTGACGGAAGAACATTAAAAACATATTTTTTTAATAAAAGTGATTTTATTCACAATGAGGAAATAACTAAGGGTGAAGTGGATAAAATTAATATCTGGCTAGATGAATATATCCAAAAAAAAATTATAAATTCAAAGAGTTGGGATGTTAAATATATGGGTGTAAAACATACGATGGATAACCCAGTTAATACTTACATGCTGAGTTTTAATACCACAGACAAAAAATTACTAACCCTTGAAAATGCAGATATAGATGCAATTGCTTTTGAAAAAAATATATCAAGAATATCTAATTGGAAGAGTTTTTTTTGTACTGAAGATATTTCTGATTTTATGATTAAGTATGAAATTGATGTGCTGCACTCAGAAATATCCAATGATGGAAAAACACAATTTATTGCCACATGCTTTAAAGGTAAATACTAATATTTATTTTAAGGTGGTATGAAGTGGTCTACAAAAATTGTTCACAGTTTTAGAAGTTTTCCCGAATTATACTGGCCTAACACATTCAGCCAGCATGAGGCTTATCTGGATAATTGCCAGAATTTTAGTACTCTTATAGCGATATAGAAATGACGTCTGCATTGTGTAATCGAACTCTGTTTATCGGGGGCTCTCTTAAGGCGCATAGCTTGTATCTTGGAGTGTGTATTAGGTGGTGATTAGCTAGATAATCAGTTCCCAGCAGATCAACATGTGTCAATGTTAGTCATGTCTTCATTAGTTATGCTAGAACTTCCGCTTTTCGCTCATAGCGGACATCACACTCGTTAAATTGTTGAGCGAGGTACAGAACAAAATACCAAAGCTGATGACCTGTTGAAATTTAACTATAGTTTAGTTTTATTAGTGCGAATACCTACTAATTTCATTTTTAAATCAAAGTGGTACATAGGGTTAAGCATTATACCTCACCTATATCATCAGTAATTTTAAGAAACTCAGTTCGTATTACTTCCACTGTTTTCACAATCATCTAGTTTTCTTGTAAATTAACCAATCATTCCAGACATTACTTGCATTGAGATCCTGATAGCCACGGCTTTTATCCATATCGTCGACAATGTCTGATGGCAATTCAATAGTAGTTGCATTATCGCGGATCGAGTCAACCTCACTCTGAGTTAGTTCATACCCAACCTCGTTCTCTTTAGATTCAAGCAGTGCTACAAGTGAAGGAATGAACACAATAGCCATTTTCAGTCAGACTCTATAGCCGTTTAATACCTAAGCGTTTTGGCATATATTTTCTACTAGCACATATCTTTATCCAAAGCATACAAATACATCACCACCCTGAGCTTATTCCCAAGATGGTGAATTACCATATACTAACGTTGAGCTTCACTAGCCTTTCCTAATCCCTTCATTAACACATCAAACATCAATCCAGCAAAGCCTTTCGCTATCGCTTCATTAGACAGAAGTTTCATTGCCATCTCATTATGGACATCCATACTCTCAATAATGGCATTATTGATTGACTCAGGGAATTGGCCGAGCATAGCTTGTTCTTTGGTATTACTGCGCAGCTGATCCATAACGACTTCATTTTCTGAGATTTTACCTGCAATGGTATTCGCATAATTGAGCATATCATTTTCAGATAAACCATCTTCAATAAACAAGTCGTTCATTCGCTGAATGATCTCGTTAAGCAGTTCAGTTTTGGGATCTTTAGGCACAGCACCAGAGCCTTCTTTTGCTGCAGGCAGATAAGGCTTTGGTTCTTCTCCAATCATAAGGCCAAGCTGTAAATCGGCTTCGCGTTGCTCGTGAAGACGGTAGTGTGTCATCACAACATCTGATAAATCGATTTCGTCTTCCACAACATCGAGGCGCAGCAACGGATGAAGATATTTGGCGAAAATACTCAGCTTTTCTAATTCATAATCATCAAAATTGACAATCTGAGAAGTAAATTCATAATAGCGATAGAACGAGATAAGGTCTTTCTTGAATACCTCAAGAATATCTCGGGCTTCTTTCGCGTGCTTTACGCTATTTTCAGCATACTTAATTTTTTTGTCGTTCTTCTCAATTTTTGCCTTCGACAGCTCCGATTGTGCCGCTCTAAGAACCTGTGATACATCCTTATAACGGACAGAAAAGCGGTCAACAGCTGGCTTGCACTGGTTCGCGAGTTTGGCTTGATTTGCTTGCTTGTTGTTATATGTTTCAACAAACATCTCAACCTCTCGCCATTGATAAATACCAACTTTGTCGAGCTTTTTCATTAATTCATAGACAATGTTTGGATCAGAGACATCAGCTAGTTCTGCCGTTTGGAAATATACTTTAAACTCTGCCAATATATCTTCAGGATCATTAACGAAGTCGAGCACAAAGGTTTTTTCCTTACCTTTATAAGTGCGGTTTAACCTCGAAAGCGTCTGAATACACTCAACGCCTTTTAATGGCTTATCGACATAAATCGCCACTAATTTAGGCTGGTCAAAACCCGTCTGGAATTTATTCGCCACCAGCATGACCTGATAATCTGAGGTATCAAATGCTTTGCGCATATCGCGACCACGGAGATTAGGGTTCATATTATTTTCAGTGAAAGCATGGTCAGGGAAATCAGGGTCATTCACCTCCCCCGAAAACGCCACCATTGCATTAACATTGGTGTAGCCCTTATCTTGCACATATTTTTCAAAAGCAAGTTTGTAGCGTACTGCTTCTAAGCGACTACTGGTGACGACCATCGCTTTGGCTTCGCCGCCTAGCAAATGCTTAATTTTATCATTGAAATGTTCAATGATAGTTTCCACTTTTTGAGCAATGTTGTAAGGGTGAAAGCGAACCCATTTTGCCATCTTTGATGCTGCTTTCTTACTGTCTACCTCATGATCTAAATCCGGGTTTTTATGCGCTAATTGGTAAGCCACTCGGTAACTGGTGTAGTTTTGCAGAACATCGAGAATAAAACCTTCTTCAATCGCTTGGCGCATTGAGTAGACATGAAAAGGCTGGGGTTTATTGGTATCGCTTGCTGGTTCATAAGGATTGGGTCTACGACCAAACAACTCTAATGTTTTTGCCTTCGGTGTCGCCGTAAAAGCAAAGTAGCTGAGTTTATTCGAGCCTTTACGAGCTTCCAGTGATAAACGCAGCATATCTTCACTATCTAGCTCTTCATCACCATCTAATTGCTCTGCCATAAGGACTTCACGCAGTTTACGAGCCGTTGTCCCTGTCTGGCTTGAATGCGCTTCATCAGCAATCACAGCGTAGCTTCGGCCTGCAAGGGTTGAGTCTTGGCGTATCGCTTCTAATACGTGAGGAAAAGTTTGAATAGTCACGATAATGATAGAGGTACTAACCTTCAGCTCCCCAGCTAACTGGCTAGATTTAGAGCCTTGAGCCTCTTCGCGGTTAACGCGAGCAATCATCCCTTCGCTGTGGTCAAACTGATAAATTGTATCCTGTAGCTGGCTATCCAACACCGTTCTGTCAGTGATCACAATAACGGAATCAAATACCTTATCCCCTGCTTGCTTATCAAGTTCAGGGTGATCGATATCATAGTGTTTTGATGCTAATTGGTGAGATAACCACGCAATCGAGTTTGATTTACCTGAACCTGCGCTGTGCTGAATAAGGTACTTATGGCCTGTACCTTCACCATCAACAGTTTTAAGCAGCTTAGAAACTACAGCCCACTGATGATAACGGGGGAAAATCATAGTTTCTTTTCGGCTAATTGAGCCGTCTAGGTTTTCAACATCTTTGACTTCAAGGTGAATATATCGCCCAAGGATAAGCAGCAAATTATCTTTTTGGAAAATTTCATTCCAAAGATAGGATGTCGCATAGCTGCCATCTTCGGGGGTATCATTCCCCTTACCGCCTTCGCTTGTCCCTTGGTCAAACGGTAAAAAATAGGTATTTTTGCCATTTAAGTTCGTGGTCATTGCCACGTTGTATTGACTGACGGCAAAGTGAACCAATGCCCCCCGTTTAAAGGTCAATAACGGTTCGGACTTATGTGTCTTCTTGTCTTTCGGTAGCCTGTCCTTCATATATTGGACTTTGGCATTATCAATTGACTGTTTAAACTCAGACTTAAGCTCACAAGTGGCAACTGGTATTCCATTCACAAATAGCGTTAAATCTAATCGACCGTCATAACCATTGGGTGAGTAAACCAGTTCAGGCACAACACGTAAAATATTTTGCTGATAACGAACCATTGCCGTTGGGTTCAACTCGTGATCTGGTTTAAAGCTACACAGATCAAACTTAGCACCTCGGTTATTGACCTTATTTCGCAATACCCAGAGTGTGCCCTCTTTTTTAAGTTCTTGCTCTAATGATTTGAGTAGCGCTTCAGCTGTTGTATTTGGAAAGTGCTGCGCGAGTTTATCCCATTGCTCTGGCTGTGTAGCTTTCACAAACGTGATAACGTCTTCTGGGTAAAGAGCCAGCTCTTTGTTGTACTTGCTCGATTCACCTAATAACCAACCGTGAGATAGCATTTGGTCAAGGATGTCGTTTTGGAATATTTTTTCTTGTGCTATACCACTCATCTATCGTCTCCCAAAGATTGATTTACGGCGAGCTCCAACTCTTCAATAGAATCAATAACAGCTTTTCTATATTCCTGAAAAGTCTGTTCCTTATTAAACTTTGTGGCTCGATGAGCGATATCATTACGCCTTTTTCTATACTTTAATTTTGAATTGAGCAAATTAGCCGTTTTCGGTAATTCACCTAGCAGCTCTGTTAATTGATTCATAGGTGGAATGGCCGAACATTTTAACTTCAATGGTATATTACTTCCTTTAGGACAAGATTTCAGTTTGCCTGAAAGGTAATCTTGCCACTCAATCAACTTTTTCTCTAATTGTTGCTTGAGGAAGAACTCACCAACTTCTTTGCTAAAGAGCTCAACTACAGACCAGTAAGCGATGTAGGCTAATTCAAAAGATTGATTAGATTGATATTCCTCAGCTAGTTTTATTTGCTCATCCTTGAGTTTTTTTAATTTGGCCCCAAAGTCTACAATCACAATTAAGCTACCTCTACAAGGTTGTTCTCTACTGGCTTCCAATCGCGTACATCAATTTTGCCTGTTACTGCGGCTGAAATAAGAGCTGTTTTGCGTTCTTGGATTAATTTTATAGCATTTTCTGACTTTTCAATTAACTTATCAAAGTGAGGAAGAGTTGTTTCCAAATGTTTTACAATATCACGTTGCTCACAATTAGGAGGGATAGTAACCTTGAATTTACTAACAATGTCAGCATTAAGATTCATTTGACTAGTCTCATTACCTCCATCACGTATAGCGTGATATGCAGCAATAAAAAACATTTTTAAATATTCATTATTTATTAAGTTATTTGCTTCAATAGCAACACATGCTTGATTATATGTTGCAGGAATGCCAAGAATAGCAACACGACCACGAGTAACCCCCTGCCCATACATCGCCATTAGCAAAGTACCTGAAGGTGAAATTTTTACTGCCGTATCTTTAACCGCTAACATTGAAATACTTTCTTCTGTCTCGTAGATCGTGTCGTATCTCACTTCACCTGTTTTAACCCAAGGGATATCACCATTCCAATAACTGATATTTGAACGGTCTGGAGTTGCCCCTGTATTAAGTTTTGCATAGTATCCTAAACTAGAAATTCCCCAGTGCTCAGGCACTTCCCCCAACCATTCCACACCAGAGTCTTTCATTGACACATCTGGGTTAAGCCCTTTAGTAACAACATGAGAAATTACCGCTTGGCGTTTTTCTTTTAGTAACTCAATCAGTTTTTCTTGCTTGGCAATTAAGGTGTCGATATTCACAATTTCATGGTTAAGGAAACTAAGTATTTGTGTCTGTTCTTCAAGAGAAGGTAGTGGAAACTCTAACTCTTTGACAATCGATGAATTTAAGCCGTGCATGATAGAACCTTTACCTTGCTTGCTTATTTGATTCTTAATTTCCTGAGCCTCATCAACTAGCAATCTGAATAGTTCCGGCTGTATTTTACTATTGACTCTGAGTTTAAGAAGGTGAGAATCTATAATCCCAAGACTTGCATTTTCTGGAACAACTTGACATTTTCCACTCGTTCCCATCATTGTTACAAGAATGTCTCCTGCTTCAACAGTATATATTTTCATATCATCGTATTTTTCTTGCGATATAAATCGTTTACCTAGAGTAAAATCTCTCTTAATTACATTCTCTTGTCCGTAAACTCTAATACCATCTTCAACCATATCTTCTAGCTTTAAAGCACTACCAAATGGCCCTATTTTTATTCCTTCAGAACCATCCTTAAGCAGAAACTTAACTTTCATAGTTTTCCAGCCTAACGGAAGACGTTCCAACCATTCCACCCCAGAATCTTTATACTCCGGATATACCTTATAACGCCCCGCCATTATGAATGTACCTCTTTCAGCAACTCCATAATCTCAGCCGATATCGCATCCAAATCAGCATCAATCTCTTCTAATGCTCTCGGTGGCTCGTAGACATAGAAATGGCGGTTAAACGGAATTTCATAACCCACAATACCCACTTCACCATCTAGAGGGTCTAGTTTGCTTTCATCAATCCAAGCATCCGGTACGTGTGGCTGAACTTCTCTAGCAAAGTAATCAGTAATATTTTCAGTGAGTGGTACGTTTTCGTTGTCGCGTAAATCAGGGTTAGCTTCAATCTGGCCTTTGGCTTTGCACACTTCAGCTTCATCATCGTGCTCACCAAGGTGTTTCACGATCAGTTTCAACTGTACTGCACTTAATTTAACATCTGCCAGCTTAGTTTTTAACTGTTTGAGGAATTTATCACGAGACAAATATTTTTCGGCTTCAAATGACGCTAGCGCGTCAAGAATAGCTTGTTGAATGGATTCATCCATTTTCTGCCAAACACTATCTGCTTGCAGAGCTTCGAGGCGTATAGCATCTTTCGGGAAAATGGCTAATTTCAGTGGACGTTCAACCGTAATTCGACGATAACCAAATTCTTTGTAATCAAAGATTTTACTAAAGTCGTTTTCTACAAACTGGCCGTATGTTTGCACGATTGTCTCAATCGCTTCTTCTGTCAGTTCTTTACGCTTACTGCCCAGTGATTTACGCATAGCAGCATAAAACACGTTTTCATCATTGCCTTCAACTTCACCGCCACCACTACGCCCACGCCCACCTGTTTTAGCACGTTCTTTTGACGCATTAATTAGCTGAACCTTACCTTTGCGAGTAGTTGGTTTATGGTTAGATAACACCCAAATATAAGTGGCAATACCCGTGTTGTAGAACATATCAGTAGGCAGTGCCACAATCGCTTCGAGTAAGTCATTTTCCAGAATATAGCGTCTAATTTCACTCTCACCGCTACCCGCTCCGCCAGTAAAAAGTGGGGAACCATTCAGGATAATACCGATACGTGAACCACCGTCGCTTTCAGGGCGCATTTTACTAATCAGGTGCATCAAAAACAGTAATGAACCATCAGACACACGAGGTAACCCTGCACCAAAGCGTCCTTCAAAACCTTTTTGGGTATGCTCATCAGTGATGTATTTTTGGATTTTCTTCCAATCCACACCAAAAGGCGGATTAGATAGCATATAGTCAAACTTATCATTGCGGAGCTGATCATTCGATAAGGTGTTACCCAGCTTGATATTATCGACCTTTTGCCCCTTAATCAGCATATCTGCTTTACAGATTGCGTATGACTCTGGGTTTAGCTCTTGACCAAATGCGGATAAAGAAGCTTTCTCGTTCAGTTTGTGGACATACTCCATACCAGACGATAAGAAGCCGCCTGTTCCTGCTGTAGGGTCGTAGATTGAGCGAACTAAGCCCGAACTGGTTAACTCTTCTTCGTTAGTGAAAAGCAATGACGTCGTCAGCTCAACAATATCCCTTGGGGTAAAGTGTTCCCCTGCGGTTTCATTCGAGCTTTCTGCAAAGCGTCGAATAAGCTCCTCAAACACTAAACCCATACCGTAGTTGCTAATGGTGTCAGGGTGAAGATCTGTGGTCGCAAAACGTTTTGCAACTTTATAAAGCAGGTCGGCTTCTTCCAATTTATCGATGGTATTGAAAAAGTCGAAGTGCTCAAAAATCTCACGGGCATTTGGGCTAAATGATTGAATATAGTTCTGAAGATTATTCGCTACGCCTGTTTCACCCAGATGGTTCAAATCCATTTTTGAGGTGTTATAAAAGCTTAACTGAGCAGCATGGGTAAGTAGTTTGTCCTGCGCTTCAATCGGCATTGATTTTACTGCATCGTATTTAGCCAGAATATCGGCCTTTGTAGCAGCAAGGACACACTCTAAGCGCCTTAGCAGGGTGAAAGGGAGAATTATGCGTCCATATTGAGATTGCTTGAAATCACCACGTAACAGGTCAGCTACTGACCATAGAAATGCCGCTGTTGAAGAGAAATTGTTATTAGTCATTGTAATCAGTACATTGAATATTAAAAAAGTTAACTGATTGTACCTTTATAACAAGCCTAGTGGTAGCGACATACAACGCAAAAAATACAGATTTTCCACCAACTTAACCAAGTCAGTGAACATGGCCTTGATAAAACTGCAGAGAGAAATAATAACTTGCCCGTCAATCATGGCCACTAAGTGAATAATTCAACAAACATATTAATAAACAAACCTCTATTTACTCACATCTTTCTCTTTGTACTTAAGAGCCAAGTCATAATACCCATCACGATTAATATGCCAAGGGAGCATACATTGCTGTTCTAGCAACCCATAATAATAATATAAGATTTGAGGATAGCTGCTTTTTTTTATCGGTTTATGCCGTAAATACAAACTTCTAGCTGATACACTAAAACCATAGTCTAAAAATTTTGATTTTACTTTCTCTGAAATTGTCAGACTATTATCTGCTTCATAATAAATTGCCAATTCTGGCTCCGCTACACTACGAATCTCAATCTCAAATCCCCCTAGAGTTCCAAGCCATTTTCCCTGAGTACCTCCAAACATGCGTTTATGAAAATAAAATCTATTCATATTGTTTAGAAATTTTTTAGCTTTTATTACCGAAACATGTTCTTTACACTTAAAAAACAAAAGTGTCCCCTCATCTTTCCCCTGTAATGAGAGATCAACAAGCCTTTTATAGTAATCCGCAAGAAGTTTACGATCTGTACGGGATGTTTCAGCATCAAGCTTGGGGAGCACAATAGTACCATTCTTCTCGTAGGGTATTGCTACTTCTAACATTCTTTGTAACATCTTAAGCTCAAAAAGTAAGCCCGCTCGAATGAATAACAGCGATAGCTCTGAATTAAGTTCTCTCGCGTATTTATCAGTCTTCCGCGAGTACTTACCACATGCAATAATATTGCGATTTACTAGCTCGTGATAAAAGAGGAAAGGGGCATCAGGATATTCATATGCGTAACAACATTCGGCCAATCGGTACCTAATAATAAATGGCATAGTTGACAATGCTAATACTTTATCACTCATCAACTCATTAGTTGCCTGCAAAAAAAAATTTGGGGTTACGCCATTATGTTCAGCAAATATGGAAAGCGTAGCGAAACTATATAATCTCTCATAGTTAGCTCTTTTCTCAAAGGTCTCCCGATTTAAAGATGAATCATCAGGATTCAACTCTTTAAAAGACTCCGCCACATCTGACAAATATTGGTCATCAGCCGTTAAACGAATCTCAAGAGCACACAGCAGGTAATGCTTGGTTATCTCTGCCTGTTTTCCAGTGAGTCCTTCTTTCTGTAGTATCTTATTGATTCCATTAAGAATCCAAGGGTACCACTCTTCTATAGATTCTCCGTATATAAATCCCATAAAAACTTGATTGAAATGAAGAGTATCTACCGCATCAAATGCTGCTTTTTGCAACTTCGTTAAAGATGGCATAAGTCAATGTCAAAAAAAGTAAGTAATAATTACCAATTTTAGACACTATTCGTCTTCATTACAATGTATCGCATACCAGCCAACAGGCTTAGGTGGCGAATAACAGAGAATCGTTATTCAAGGTAACTTAGATTATTACAGTTAAACGAGGTAGAAAAAATGAACCACCATACTCAAACTATAAAGATCCTACGCATTCGTACAGTTATGGCAAAAATTGGCATCTCCCGTTCGACGATATACGACTGGTTAAACCCGAAATCGAAGCGCTACGATCCCACATTTCCAAAGCCACGCCAGTTGGGAAAACAGTCTGTCGGTTGGTTAGAAACAGATTTAGATAAATGGCTACTTCAATGTAAGATAGCCAATGCATCAACACATTGTGTTGATATTACCAGAAATGGTTTTCTCTAATATTAATCGCTGAGCCTTATAATGACTCTCTCGGACGTTAGACTCGTACTAACGTCCGTTACTAGCTGAGTTGCCGATTCAACTATTCTCGACTCCTTCCAATAGACCTGTATTCATCCTCATAACATTTGGTATAATCCTTAGCTAAATAGTCCATGAAACTTAATAACTGCCCAAGGTGTTCCTCATAATCGTCTTTATTAATATTTAAATGGAAAACTCCTTTTTCCGGAAAATGTACTAATGCAGCATACAAAGTAGAGTCTAATCTTAAAGCACTGCACCATGCCTGCTGAATTATTGCAGATAAGCTATTGCCAGAATAGAATTTTCCTACACCATGGTAAAAATCTTTATTGAGTAATAATAATACGTGGTAGTGTTTACGTTTATTAATATTACCTATTTCTCGTACCCATATGTACCGTAAACGATTTCGCCAATTACGTTCCCAACGTTTATTCTTTCTTATGCAATCAACCTTTATCTTAGCTTTAAGTGATTCAATAAAGCGTGTTATCTCTCGACCTGCATCACTATATTTGTAATCACGTGGAAAACGTAAGTCTACCCGTAAAGCTAAAGTACGAGGAAAATCATTTACTGCCTGATTGATTACATCAACAAATACATTTTGATATTTTTTATTGTATGAGTATTCTTGCATTTATTTATACCAATGGTTATTTTTTATAGACTATAAAAATATCGTTATAAATAAACATACAATATCAAAACCCAACCATTACATGAAAATAATTAAAGAAAAAATAAAGCTTAAAGAACTTTAATTTACTTACCTTCATATAATATA
Organism: Providencia sp. UF-183; assembly: GCF_058246155.1. Taxonomy (NCBI): domain Bacteria; kingdom Pseudomonadati; phylum Pseudomonadota; class Gammaproteobacteria; order Enterobacterales; family Morganellaceae; genus Providencia; species Providencia sp. UF-183. Next base: position 151,713 of record NZ_JBSICD010000005.1, read on the forward strand.
ATGTATTAATTAAACCTGTTAAATTAATGTTAAGTCATTAAATTAAGAATAGGTAACTCATACGATTAAATTGATATTATATATTACTATACCGACGACATTAGATTTAATTAAAATTAAAAACAGGGGAATATAGAGCATGCTAGACATACGCTATTCAATTTTATCGAATATAATTTCACTCTGATATTAGTTTGACCTGTTTTTAACATAATTTATTGCGATTCATTGCTACAATCGCAACAGTAGCAATTTAATAATGTGAAATGACTGGATTTTTTGTAAATTTATTGTTACGAAAAAACTTACCCTTATAGACCATTTTTGCTCCTCCTCTTGTATAATCTATTTCAATCGCATTCACACTTTCAAGGTTATTTACTACAATATTCAATAACTCTCCTTTTCGTAAAGCATTAGGGCCGAAGCGACGAATATCATTAAACTTAATACAGTTTGTATTTGAGCGTTCATAATCCATATCTAACCAAGACAATAACAAGGCTTCATAATAGCCCCCCTCATGAGAGAATAAATTAATAGCCTGCTCCATATACCATTCGCATAATAACCAAGCACTCTCAACATATTCTTTTCTTATTGCACAGTCTCCCTCCGTAAAGTAACTAAGTAGTGCAGATAACCGAGCAACATTATTCGGTAACTTTGATGCAAAATCGTTCATGTTGGCATATTTCCCATCAGGATGAATGCTAGACTCAATATCATTATATATTTTATTCCACTCATATTGAGCTTCTGGCTCAAGTGATAAAATGATTCTCTCACCACATTTTTTATCAGCATTATATTGATTTAGTAAGTCACTTATCCTTTGATAAAAATAATTAAGATATCTTGGTTCGTTTAAATAAGGCTTAATAAATCGCTCGCCTTGTGTCGTTAATTTTTCATCGATAAAAACAGGTAAACAACGAGCAAAGAAACCACTACCTCGTGCTTTTTCACCTTGGCGTTTCAAGTACAAATCAAATGGTTTCTTTTGCACCATCATAGATAAAGTAATACGGCTATCCTCTATTGTAAAACTTTGGGTTGTTTTACGCTCAATATGAAAACTGACACCATCCCACATTGAATTAATGAAACTCAAATCTTTCATGACCTGTCTATCCAATATGTTTGCTCCTTCATCCGCAATTAAACCAATATTTGGAGAATGATTATACATAGCAGACTGTAGCGCTTCTGGTGTAGCATTGTTATAGATTAGTCGATTACATTTCGGTAAAATGGGTTTTTCAATTTGTAATTCTCTTAAGCGTTGAGACTCCAGTTCAGTAGATTGTCCTTTTACTGTTTTTTTCTTTATTACTCCTAAAATTGCTTTTTCTTTCTCCTGCCATATCTGCAATTCAACTACATGATTTTTTTTACATGCATCAAATTGACGTAACGAAATTTCATCATGTTGATAAAACGGTTGCATTACCATCCTATCAACTGATGTTTTTCTTTCGCCTGAGTTTGCGATAACAAATAAAAATAATGACACAGGTCCTTTTAATGATTCATTAATATTTACATCAATTAAACTTTGACAAGATAATGAAATAGCGCTAATTACCGAAGATGCAATTAATGGAATAGGAGCTTGTGTACGTTCTTCAATATTTTTAATAACGTTACGTAACTCAGATGGAAATGCATTTAAAGGAAAACGTCTCATGATTTTTGTCCTATTGTTTGTTTCGATAGCCGTAATAAATCGCAAACCCAATCGCAAGTCAATTTGAAATTTAACTTTGGATTAATTTAGTTTAGATAAGACAGAGTATTTACATTGAAATTTATTTAATAAAATTATTTCATTGGAAATCAATCTTAAAATAAAAAGACTTACTCCTCTAAATACTTCATTATAATCTTTCAATATTAATGTCTTGCTTAACATATTTCTTAACCCACAAGAAAATACTTGCGTTGATTTATATTTAAATTCATTACTAACATCATACAACAAGGAAAAGTCATACTTTACCCAAAATCATACAGTTCGTCTTAACAGTTCTATGCGACTCGTTAAACTTTTACAGTTATTACCTTTATCTAATTAATACAAGAGCATTATTACCTAGTGAAATATACTTATGCATTTTAAAAATTTTTTCAGATATATATCATTTTAGTGATATCTCACTCTTGATATCTCAATAAACCACCAACCATCCATTATGATGGCTGATTTATTTTGAGGCTAATATGAAAAAATTATCAGGCTATGCCCTTATTCGTCGCCATCTGCGGCGCTACCCTCGTTCACTGCGTCAATCCTTATTAAAAGAACTCAATCAGCTTGTTACCTATCAGCCTGTGATTGGCATCATGGGAAAAACTGGCGTAGGAAAATCCAGTCTGTGTAATGCCTTATTTCGCAGTCAAGTTTGTGCTGTCAATGCTGTTGAAGCTTGTACTCGGCAGCCCCAACAGGTCAAATTGCGCTTTGGACAGCACACACTAACGCTAGTTGATTTACCGGGTGTCGGAGAAAGCCAACAGCGTGATGAGGAGTATCGTGAGCTCTATCGTGAGTGGATACCTAAACTCGATATGGTGCTTTGGGTTCTGAAAGCTGATGACCGTGCTTTCTCCATTGAAGAACAGTTTTATCAGACAGTATTCACGGAGTATAACGGAGAGCTACCGGCTATTACTTGGATTTTGAATCAAGTTGATAAGATAGAGCCTATAGAGCAGTGGCATTGGGCATCCGCACAACCGTCAAAACAGCAGCAGGCTCATATCTCAATGAAGCAACACGCTATCGCCAAACAAATGCATATCTCTACAGATACCATCATTCCGATATCTGTTAAAGGCCGATATCACCTTCCCCAATTGGTGGAGGCGATTATTACTCGTCTCCCAAAGCAGGCACGTAGTCCCTTAATCCCACATCTACACAACTCCTATCAGACCGCAACGGTTATCAATCATGCGCGTAGCTCTTTCGGTGATACGGTCGTAGATATCATTGAGCAGGTGATTGATTTAGCACCATTACCGCAGGTCGCTCGACAAGCCCTCAAATCAACAACTCATCATATTGCTCAAGTAGCGCGCTCTGTCTGGTCATTTTTCTTTAGTTAATTCAATTACATCCCTGAAATACTAACCTATCGATAAATGATTTTACGTTGTCATGATCGAAATTGTCGATCGAACCGATCGGTTTTTTTCATTATCCATACGGAAATGATGGCTATACAATCTCTCAGAAGTATCATTGCCTTAAGTTTATTTATAAAAATCAATGCGATAAATCACAGGATTTGTCACGTTATTAAGAATTGAGAGCCATCAGTTGTTTATTGAGCACTCACTTTTTGTTCGTATTAATGAAGTCTTAGAGCCTTTTATCTGAATAGGCAAAATCACTAATTGGAAAATATCATGAAAACAAAATTGATTATTTCTGCACTTTTTATTTCGTCTTTAACACCGACATTCACTCACGCTTTTGGTAACTCACACACTTGGACGAGTAACAAAACACAAGGAGTGACGGAGTTTGTCATTCTAGGTCAGGGCAAATCTCAGCTTTATCTGTCTTGTGATGATGACGGTCATCAGCCCGCAACAATTATTTTTACTGATATTAATGGGCGACAAGCCCGTATGGATTCAGACCAATCTCTTGAAATGAAATTCGCAGGTGAAGAGGCTGCAAATGTGAGCGAAAGTGAAAGCCATATTGGAGCTCAATTTGTGCAGTGGGCTTGGAATATGCTACGCAGCGAGGAGCAAGTCACCGTGTTTGGCGAAGGGGTTGCTTCGAGTACCTTTACACTGGATGGGGCTGCCGCAGTTATACCTTACTTTGGCGAAAACGGCTGTGTACCGAAATTCGTATTTTAGTATTCCAATTCGGAAAATGGCTCAATATTAAACAATCGACTTTATTAGACGTTGATTAAATATCGCATTTAACACTATCTCTCTCTTTATCAATAGGTTTTCTATCATGAAAAAACAACTTTGTGCGCTTTTATTAGGGCTCAGTACTTTTTCTATCTATGCTGAACAAGCGCCAATTCAACTCAAATCAGGCCCCAGTAATGCAGGGCGGACATACAGTAAAGTGTATATTACTTCCAATGTTGATAGCGTGGTTATCAAAAAAATCATCGTTAATCGAGGCAACTGTAAAGATGCAGAGTATCTTCCTTGGAAGCCAATTAGACTGAATTTTGGCAGCACCTATGAACGTATTTTCACAGGAAAACGGGCGGGAACACCCTGTAATGTGCTCGAAGTGGCTGTTGATACTAACCAAGGTGCATGGACATTTAATTTCAAATAATCATTCTTATTTTTACCTTAATCTTTTATGGCCTGCTCAACATAGCAGGCTACCTTATTTTGTTTATCAATGACTCCCCTCTCTGACATCTAATGTTAAACGCACTGCTTCACGTTATTTACCAAACGCATTTTTATTCTTATTTATACCCATCAGCCTATTTATTATTCAATTATTACATGGAGATATCACATGTCATCCCCTTATTCAGCCTCAAAACCCGACACACTTATGCAAGCTACTGTTGTTCCGCTTTCTGCTAGGCCAAATTTCTGGCAAACCCACTTTGGTACAGTGAAAGGCTTCGCCACGTTTGAAGTGGTGATTTTCACTATCATGGGCCAGTTCTGTGATGAGTACACTGGCGGTTATTGGGAATACTGCACCTTATCCAATGGTGGCGCATTTATTTATCCCGATTTGAGTTCTGAAAAACTCACACTGTTCAATATGCATAATGGCAACGAAGCGGAACTCAGCTCTGAAGCGGCAGGTGTTGCTGTTTGTTTGATGCTGTATAGCCAGTGGTCGTTCAGAACCGAAAGTGAACTACTGGTTGACCGTTTCTACCAACTTCGTGATTACGCTATTCAACATCCTGAAAGTTCAGCTATCTTTCATCTTATCGATTAACTGCTTCCTTAATTTATTCTCTCAGCCTTACCTATCTTATTTATTTTCAAGGAAATTTATTATGACTCGCTTAGCTTCTCGCTTTGGTGCGGCGAATAGTATTCGTCGTGACCGACCGTTAACTATTGAAGAATTGTTTCGTACTGTACCGAGTGTTTTTTCTGAAGAAAAACACAAATCCAGAAGTGACCGGTATACTTATATCCCAACCATCACCTTATTGGATAGCCTTCAAAAAGAAGGCTTTTATCCTTTCTTTGCTTGCCAGACTCGTGTGCGTGATGCTAGCCGTCGAGAACACACGAAACACATGCTACGACTTAGGCGACATGACCAAATTACGGGTATACAAGTCCCTGAAATTATTCTTTTAAATAGCCATGATGGTTCGAGTAGCTATCAGATGTTGCCGGGACTCTTTAGAGCTGTATGCTCCAACGGTTTAGTTTGTGGAGATACCTTTGGTGAAGTGCGTGTACCCCATAAAGGTGATGTTGTTGGCAAGGTGATTGAAGGAGCATATGAGGTACTGGAAACTTTCGACACCATAGCTGAAAAGCGTGAACAGATGCAATCTCTTCTATTACCGCCACCAGCACAGCAAGCCTTGGCACAAGCGGCTTTAACATATCGCTTTGGTGAGGAACATAAACCTATTACCGAGGAACAAGTATTACAACCTCGTCGCTGGGAGGATAAGAAAGATGATCTTTGGACTGTATATCAACGCTTGCAGGAAAATTTAATTAAAGGAGGGTTATCAGGTAGGAACGCTAAAGGCAAGCGAGCTCTCACTCGTTCGGTGAATGGTATTGATGGGGATATTAAACTGAATAAGGCACTGTGGGTGATGACAGAAAAGATGCATGAACATTTTTCAGGAAGAGAGAGGATATAAAAATGGGAGCACATTGTTTTCATAAAATGATGTGCTGCTATCTATTTGTTGGTAGTTTTCTTTTTTTGTTAAACTGTAGTGGCATAGTTAGCTAATATGAGGCTAAGTTGGATGTTTCAAACACTACTATCTGATGGCATAATCTATTATCTTCATGTATGAATAAAAATGAGGTATAAGTGGAAATCATTAGTGCAAATACGTTCCTTTTGAGCGAAGTTGAAAATAGTATTGCTATCCTCAAATCAAAAATTGATATCCTTAAGAGAAAAACAAAAATTATCAATATATTCACTCTCTTACTTGGCGCTTCAATTACTATTGCTTTAGGGCTTACTATTAATGGCTACCAAGAGTATCAAAGAAATTTAGCTCTCTGTTTTGGTGCTACACTTACAGCTGTAAATAGTTGGAATGTGATTTTTGATTATAAAAAACTTTGGATCAGACAAAAATCAACACTATTACACTTATATCAGCTAAAAAACGATATTTGCTTCTCGCAATCAGTAGGCCAAATATCACATGATAGGCAGTTAGAGTTATTTGAAAGATACCAAAGTATTTGGGAAGACAATGGTAGTGAATGGCGTGACATCAATCGTACATCATCTCGCAATTCTACTCCATCAAAGCCTTCAGATGATTAAAATAGGATTAACATGCATTTAACTCACTTAGAAATAGATAAAATCTGTATCCATCAAATTTTTAACAGAAATAATGATGGTTCCAAGAAAGCTCCAGAAAAAAGTTCAGACCTTATTAAATTTGATGCTGCAGCTTTAGATACATTCAAACAAAGAGTGATCGATGCACTTGGCTCACATTCAAAAGCTGTTGACATGAAAATTATTGAGCAGGCAGAGGACAAAACCCCAAGTCTTTTCACTTCTCTAAAAACTGCTACAGATTCAGACTTTGTTGATACGTCATACGAATTAGCTGATAAGCTTGCTGATGCTCAAAAAAGCAAAAGTTTATCAGGTGGCATCGTTGTTGTATTTTTAGGCTCCTTTGGCTCAATAGATGCAACAGAAAGAAAGGTGATCGTCGGTGTCATAAAAGCTGATATCTATAGTGCATACCAAAAAATTGAAGATGAAATTACCAAAGAAATCTCACTTAAATATGTAAAAGAAGCTTTATTGACGCCATCTACTAAGTTATTCAAAACTGCAGCGTTTGCTGAAAAATACCCTAACTCTAGCACTTCAACTGTACTTGATCTAAATGATAGTTGGCTAGTAGCCATATCAGACAATCAAATCAGCAAAGTAGATGGCAAAGCTGCGGCTCAGTACTTTTATGAAAAATTTTTGGGTTGTGGGTATCCAGAATCAAGTGCAAGAAATACTAAAAATTTTTTTGAAGCAGCTAACACCTTTATCAAAAAGCTCGAAGTAACAAATGAAGAAAAATATGAATTAAACAATGCATTAATGTGTTACTTAAAGCTCGATAAATCGGGGGTCATATCACCAGACCAGTTCGCACAGACTTACTTTGATGCTGACACAGCTGATGATTTTATAACTCACCTTGCAGATTCTGGTGTACCTACAACATCGTTTACAAAAGATACACAGCATGTTGATAGCAAACTCAGAATCCAAAGAGTATCGTTTGGACAAAGTATTCGCTTATTAGCTCCAGCTGAGATACTTCAAGATAAAGTAACAATGGAGCAAGTTACATGTGACGACGACGGTAACTCCGTTAGTTGGACTAAACTAATTATAAAAGAAAAATTGGCCTTACCACAGTGAATCAAACTGAGTTTCTAAAAAAATGGCATAGCGAAAAGCTCATTTACAAAGCATGGGGCAATTTTGTTATATCTAAAGTAAATTCATCCATTGAATCGCTTGGGTATAACCTCAATAATTACATAAAGATCAAACCTTTTGCTAGAGTTAAAGACGATAATTCTCTTATTGACAAAGCCTTTTATAGGCCAGATAAATCGTATGAACATCCTTACTATGACATTGAAGACAAAGTAGGCTGTCGATTTGTTGTACTACTTGTAGACCAAGTGGAGCAAATTGCCAATATAATTAGAACTGATACTTCTTGGCTGACAGAAGAATGTCGACATTTCAATGATGAGAGGAATAGCGCCCCCTTATTGTTCACATACCAGTCAGTACATTTTGTGGTGAGGTCAATAGAAGAGTTAGAGTTTGATAGTATAAAGATTCCTAGTGGTACGCCATGTGAGATACAAATTCGAACCTTACTACAGCATGCATATGCAGAGTTAACACATGACTCAATTTACAAAGCTAAAAAAATGGTTAAACCGCAGATTCAGCGGACCGTTGCTAAGAGCATGGCCCTAATTGAAACTACGGATGGTTTTTTTAAAGAAGTGAGTACAAGTCTACAAGGACCAGCAGAACATTATGATATTGTATCAGTACTTAATGCTCTTTATGAAGAATTTATATCATCACCACCCATAGATTTTCAAAAATCATCTTTTGTCATTTTAGATACGTTCGAAGACCTTTTCGAAAGTAGGTTTCAATCAAGAGTAAGGAAGTTGATTACAAGCAACAGCCATGACTTAATTAATGTAATAAAAGCTAATTCATCTAAAGACCCATTTTATAAGCAAAGCATCTCAATTTTCACTGGGTGGTTAATAATAGAGCGCAGAAGTAGAGTTGTACGTGATTGGCCTTTAGATCAAAATCTTTTAAAGAACTTTGCGTCATCTCTTTCTGTATCTCTCGACCTATAATCACTAATTTAAGTTAATCAATATATTACGATTTTATTGTATCTACGCCCTAATTCTTTTAAACATAATGTTATACTGAACGCAAAATTAGACACTAATTTTCTTCGCTAAGAAAAACCTTTATCTTCATTAAGAAAAGTATACATCTGTTATAAACAAAAATTAAAAACCAACAAACTAAATGAGTGAACATTAATGGATAAAATAAAACTCACAGAAGCAAAAATACGTGACTATATTGCTGAAAACCTATCTTTAATTGAACCATCATTAGAATTTATTGGTAAAGAATATTATTTACCAAATACTGAAGGTGCCGCAGGTTTTCTTGATATTTTTGCACGCGATTCCAAAGGAAAATTAGTAATTATCGAAATTAAACGAACTAATGCTGCTGCAAGAGAGGCCATACAAGAATTGTATAAGTATGTATCACTGATACGCTCACGATTACTCGTAAAAAATGAGGAAATCCGTTTAATACTATTATCCGTTCAATGGCACGAATTAAGATCGCCTGTCTCAGAATTTTATTCTGATACACCTTTTGAAATATCAGTTGGTAAAATAAATCTCAATGAGCAAGGTATCCCTACATCAATCACTCCAGTATTGATTACATCTTCTTCTGCTGAACGAAAAATTGGTATAAGACATTTTCTATGGGGATTTCCGAATGAAGGGGCAGCTGAACTGGCGATTCCTCTAATTGAAACTAAAATAAAAAATTCAGGGTTGAAAGATTTCGTATTGATAAAAAGTAATGCAACGAGTGAATCATTAGCAGGACGTTCGTTTATCTATTTTGCGCAACGAGAGCTTCTTTTAGAAGAATATCTTCAACTTATTAAGAAAAACTCGAGTAAAATACAGTTTTCTGAGTTTGAAAAAAATCTAGAAACACTAACTGAAATTGATGACAAAATAGCGGAAGCATCTGATGAGGTCTGGCTTGGCACATATGGAATGCCTCATCGGCAGTTTGGTGCTGATACTGCAGAAATATCTTCGCTAGAAAAAGGGTATGGTTGGTTCGAAGAAGGAGCTCAAAATAATATCAAAATCTATCGATTTGGCCGTTTTGATGATGAATGGTTAGATGATGATACTATCATAAAAGAGATTCGTGGTTATAATGGGGCATCAACTGTTCTTTTGGATTTTATAGCTAATACCAGTTCACCTCCAGAAATGAAGGCATTAGCTAAAGGGGTCAACAATGTTTTTTTCTATAACCAAACGTGGCAAGGCGCTGTACATAAATTAATACATTATGCTAAAAACAAGCAAGGAAATATAAAAATAGCCGTCCGAGCCTTTAATCCTGAAGATATTTTACGTTCTATTGCAGCTTCAGTTTTTGGTTATCCAGCTTACACTCCTACTTTTAACGTTGATATTGAATGTGAAGGAAATCTTGAACGTTTTATTGGTATTGTTGAATGGAATGGTCGTCAGCCAGATTTTAATAAAATTATAGGTGATCATTTTGAAGGGGAGATGTTGGGTTATTTCACAGCCTGTCATTTCGGTGAAAATAAAACTATAAATCATGATGTTATGCTTGACCTCGGTTTATCTTATTCAGTCTTAAGGGTAAATGCTAATAAATCTCAGCGCATACGTGTTCAAGGTTCATCGATTATCCCTATAAAAGGAGAAGTTCGTTCACTCAACCAATTAGTATCTGAGTATGAAAATGAAACAATACAATTAGCTAAACAATTTATGGCCGTAGATAGTGGATTCGCTGAAATAATTGCACAGTACTACTTGCATATTGATGCAGAACAACACATCTCAAAACTAATTGAAAAAAACACAAAAAAAACTGAAACATACTGGCTCGGTGATATTAACAAATGTGACTCATGTAACTATCCATTCTCACTACTAAAATTCATGGTAGATACTATATTCTTAGGCGGTTTTGGTGCAAATCTCTGTGCTTACTGTTTCTTGCAACAAGGTCGAGGTTTAGGCACAGGACGTGGTCAAATGTATAGAGCAACCACTAAAGGTTGGTTATATATCGCAGGCTGACATAAGAAAACTAAACGCTACTAACAAATCAAGAAAATATAATAATTGAAAGGGCTAAGGTGGAATTATTTCTTATTTTTCTCTATCATTACTGCACTGAATACAATATCAGCAACTGAAGTAATGTAGTTATTCCCCTCCCCTATTAACTAATGAAATACCTAAAATGCTGTACAGATACCTAATCAATCTTAGTATCCAAAAATCAATCAAAATATTTTTAGGCACCTTATTAGGCACTTTTTCAAAGTTGAATTGAACATTAGCACTATAAAATCATTTAGTTAAGCGACGAATTCAGACTCCGCCAGCATAAAAACCTTTAAATTCAAAATGTTATGGTTTTTATAAATATGTCCTTTATATAGACTATTCGTTGGCTATCTAAAACTGAGGAGTATGATTGTCTTGTACTTCAGTGCTATATGCAAAATATAGCTAGTCGGGGAACTTATTGTAAGAAAGTTTTATGAAAAATTTTTAATTATTATAATCACATTCCCTAGAATATTTATTTTTCAGCATTCCCTTGCTTGCACTTCTTATCTCATAGTACCTTGTAGATTTTATAACCGAACACTACTAATTCAGCAGCTATAACTAGTATTTTAGATATTACCAATGTACTCAAATATTCTTATTCATCGTGCTTAACTCATTGTTAAATGGTTAAAAGCTAAGTACAGCGTCGCCTAGATTCCATTAAATCAATTGCTATACCATATATGACAATCATGTATTTGTCTTGCTCACTTTCTCTCTGCTCTTTTAAAATCGCAGATATACGCTCTCCTGTGATATTATGTTTTGATTCATTTAGCAACATAACTGCCCTACCAACTACTTGGCATATCCGTATATAAATTACATCTTTATCTGTGTCCATAATCACCTCTGTGTATTCACTCAACACTAACACCTTATTGAAATAATACCCTGATAAGATTTGTATAGCTTTCAATCTAATCAACATTTCTATGCAAAAACTCAATGGACTCATTCAATAGTTTTTTATATTCATCATCTCCTGATGCTACCATCCTTTCGGTTAACTCGTTCACTAGTGTCGACTTAAATACCATCATATTTCCAAATAATAACTTGACGGTTGCATATCCGATTTCAATCATTATTTCACTTGTTCTACTATCAGCCATAATTCCCCCCTCTTTATTGTATTAAGTTTAGACAATTATTACCTAATTTCGTTTGTTTTAAATGCATTATCACTATGAAGTTAGCCTTTGATAACAAATACCACCTAAAGAATAATAAAAATTCCTTATAGAACATAATTTATAAAAAATTATATATTTCCACACCGAAAAAATTATTCTTGCTACAGCATTATATTTATAAAAGAAATTTAATTTTTACGCTGTTAACTAAAATAGTGCTAAATAAAATATAACTAGTTAAATATTTTTCAAGATAAAAGTAGCCACCTTATGACAATTTTTATTCTTTGGGTTTAAGTCTATCAGCATTAGCAATGTACAGGGCAATAATAAGTATTAGTATTGAAACAGAGTAAATAATAAAAAGCTGAGGTTCATTATGTTCAACTATAATAAGCCGAATTACTGCTGTAATTGCAATATAAATAAAATATTGTAATGGAAAATGGTAATTTGACTGAAAGTACTTGATAATCAAAGCAACAAATTCAAAATATAGAAAATATATAATAAGCTCATCGACCAGCAAATAAATCGAAATGGAATCACTAGCGGAAAATAGTAGCTTCGATAAAATAATAGTTTCTTTTATTAAAAAAGAAATTAATATAATAGCAAGTAAAATCAGCGCAGCACTGCTAATCCACTGCAACACTCTACATATTAATTTTGATTGACTTAGTCCTGACATGGTAACTCCTCAGGAGTTTAACCTTTCTCATTAAGAATATAGCATCATTAAATATTTAAATGGACCACCATCGAGGCCTCGAACCTCGACGTTTAGTTTTGTCAGGACTAAATACTCTTCCAATTGAGTTAATGGTGGAATAAATTTATTTAGCTAAATTTATAATATATGCAATAATTAGAATGAATATGATAATCAGTACAAGAACAACAAGCATGTTTTGTGAAAAATTCAAAATACGTTGATAAAGATTTGACCATTTCATAAATAATACCTTAGAAATCTCACTTACCTTTCAGATAATATTTTGTAAATGCAAGAGTTATGGTAATGAGATACTTTAAATTGCTAACACTCAGAGAATTGTAATTTTTCAATTAATTACTATAAGAACTGAATTAAGAATACTACTCGCTTTAAAACATGACATAGAGCATACACTGGTTAATAGGATCTTTATTCACAACAACATAATACTTTAGAAAAGCTATTACATTTGATTAGTGTTAGTTTTTAGGGAAAATGTATCCACCACCGAGCTGGCTCCATGATGAACTATCGAACAAATAAATTACACCAAGAACGACGATAATTAGTACAGCCACAATGAGAATTTTTTTATAGATACTTAGAACTCGACTATAAAATGTTTGCTTTTTCATTCGTGTTTCCTTAGGAAAGTGATTCCCTTGGATACCACATCTATTTTTTAGATAAAAGCTTGCAGAGGCAAGATTTGCTGTTCATAGCAATGGGGTATAATTATCAAACAAGCATACCACGTCAGCTTAAATAAATACGATTAATGCGATAAAACCTCATTAAAAAGAGATTTAAATATGAATCAAATTATTTATCAGCTAACTTGAGCTTTCATGACACTTTTACAAAAGATACATTTTGCACCATGTGGATTATTGACCGAAACATCAAACTGTGAAGTTCTATACTGGGATCCACTACAGCAAGGACATTTAAAATACAAATAGATTTTTATAGTGTCACCACGTTTCCAGCTGCAGGGCCTTTCATTCCATTCTCGATGGTGAATGAGACTTGTTGGCCTTCAATTAACGATTTAAAGTCATCGCTCTGAATAGCAGAAAAATGGACAAATACATCTTTACTACCATCTGCTGGAGTAATAAAACCGAAGCCTTTATCATCGTTAAACCATTTTACTGAACCAGTTAATATATTAGACATAGAAATTCCTTTAATTATTTAATATTTGCCATAAAGCATAATAGCGTTTGTTTTCAATTTTTACTTATGGGAATTAATTAGAAGGAATTCGCGATGAAGTGATATCAGGGATAACGCTAAATGGTGAACAACTTGAAACTGACTAACATAAATAGGTTTGTACGTCCAAAACAGTAAGGGCATTAAGCCACACCCCCCCGATTATAGCAAGTTTTATTTTTCACTCCACTTATAAGATAAATTATTATTTAACGAATTCCTTTTCAATACAAATCTTAAAAAAGAAATTATTTTGAAAATGACGACTTTTTCTCTGAGTTAGCACCTGTCTTACTGGAATAAATGTAAAAAATCTACAGTTTTTTTAATTTTATTGCTTATAATTTAGTGTTTCATTCTATTTTTTATACAATCAGAGCATATCTTAACAATCTTATAGCGTGATTTTTTAGCAGCTTCAATCGCTTGCATAGCATTAAAAAAGTTACCAAGGTAAAATCTATTTGCAGCTATAGGCATATTCTTGCATCCAACCTTATGTATTTTATAACCACCCAGTGGTTCAACTATAGTCTGAATATAATAATTCATTTATCTCTCCTTTATTTTTCAAAGGTGCTATACCAATATTTTTCCACCATAAATTAGTCCTCGAATCTCAGCGTTGTTAAAACTCATTACTCATTTAGTTTTAGCTAACTGTCAAATAATTTTACATCCAGTATACAAGTGCAAAAGTAGCCAGAAGTAATACCGTTATAATTAACACATTTTCTGTAAATGATAAAAAACGATGATATAATGCAGATAAATACATAGGTAATTCCTTAGGAAACGATTCCTTTAGATACCACATCTATTTTTTAGATAAAAGCTTGCGAATGCAAGGTTTGCTTTTTATAGCAATGGGGTATAATTATTTAAATCACTATAACACATTAGCCATACTTTTACTTGGTTAATAACCTCTGAATGTCATTATCCATCGCAGAGTAATTTAATTGAAATAACTATCTAATTGATTTAGCTAATTATATAACTTTAATCAATAGATTAAATTTCGTAAGTTAACTGATTTACTCTTACTAATTTTTTATTCACCGTAACTAATCTATAATATAGCTAAAAAAACCAATGTTAGTTACACTAATTATGAGTACTTAAAGGGTAGATGTAAACCTAAATATTTCAAATTATTAATGATTGGTCATATCAACTTAAAGGCTGCTGAGAGGGCTATTCAATATCTGGCTACTAAAAAGCCACCAAATGGAGGCTCATTGTACACTTAATCGACTATCAATTTAAAATACTTAGAAATAATTTGCATACTTTAAAACACCTATTATGTTTAAAATGATATTCAATTGTATGAAGTAACATCTCTTAGCCTACTCCTGTGTAAGCTTTTTTTCATTAAAAATGACCCAGTAAATGCAAGAGTACTCGTTCTTTATTACTCTTTATTACAATATCTCATCATTTTCATATGTATCATTCGTCATTGTTAACTTAAGTATGTTATTAAGAATTATTTATCCTTTAGCCTACTCACAAAGTAGGCTTTTTTTTAATCTTTATCGAGTCAATTCCTCTTGTTTTTTCTTTGTTTCACATGACTTTATTCATAAATAAAAGCTACCAACGATTAGCTTATGGCTATGAATATTTACAAATATAAGATAGCTATTGTTTGAATAAACACGTATTGTCATTGGCCTCATGCAGTACACCCAGTGTCATTGGGAATAACAATAAGATTTATGCTAACTCATTGTTTACTATCCCGTGACAAGGATATAGTGAAATTACTGCATTATTTGCTCATCCATGATGGGCTATTTTTTTATCTTTAGTCCTCCAGTTGCAGAGCGCCATGTTCTTCCGAGCCTAAATAAGCAATCAAACCTTCATAATAGATTTCAGTACCAGCAAAAATGATCCCCACTCCAATACTATAAGATGATTACCCTCCTTCTTGTTCAAACCCATGAAAAGAGTTAATTTATTCTAGTGTTAATACAATTCTGTATTTGATCCTATATTTCCAGACACTTTTTATCAATTACCTTAAATGAAAAAACCACCAGTGATCAGCTGATAACTATAAACCTTTACAAATATAAGTTGGCTATTATTTGATCAGTAATGTACTGTTGACTAACTCATGTAGTACACCTACTCATTAGGCATAATAATAAGACATACTGTAGCCCATAATTCAGACCCTCATTAGACACGTGGGTCTATTTTTTCTCTCCACTCCAACATCTTAAATCGCCTCTAATTATAACAACAGAGGACAAAACTAACTGGTAATTATAAATAATTATAAATAATTATAAATAATTATAAATAATTATAAACACATGCTAACCATAGAGATCTATGATGCAACGAATTCTACTATTGTTTTTAATATCAATACCCCAATTGTCATGTGCTTCATATGTCAACTCATGCAATCTGGATATTAATATTCTAGAAAATACTTCCGCACAAACGTCTTGTCTTGATATGGATGAAAATATTTGTAGCCACAAGGAAATATCTATTCTAGTTAGTGGGAAAATAATTAATACAAGGCCCTCTGGCCGCGCGGATAAGGGATGTCATCAATATAAAGACAAAAAATATCGACAATCTTTATCAGTGGGAGATCCAAAGCTAAGCCTTAAACGAGGCGACATCGTAATACTGCATGAAACATTTGAGGAGGACAGTCGAAATCCAATGAGCCGCTATACGCTATTTATTCGTATTAAGAAGTAGTTAAATGGAAATTTAACCTAGTTTTGTATGAAAAAGACAGTCTTTAGCTTCAAGTAACTTGCGAAGCCCTACTGACTTTTCAGTATCATCAGGTAACTGTGCACCCATCTGCTTAGATAGATCGCCAATCGGCTTACTAACTTCTTGTAAGTGAGCGAGTAAATGTTGGTATTCAAAATATTTCATAATTGGGTTAGACATTTAGTACTCCTATTGATATTAAAAAGCACCCTAATTGGAGGCTCGTTGTTGTTCTATTTCCCATATTGCTTTCTTGTCTAAAACATCCACTTGCAGCAGAGATAAATCAGACCTTCAATGACTCCCCATCCGCGCACCGCACATACAATACCGAGGATAAGGAAAGCTGACACATATGAATCATTAAACATGATGCTTTCCTTCTTTTAGTTATTGCTTCTAGTCGCTTCAATCTCTCGAATGCCTTTTAATTGCTCATTAGCTTTATCTAAAGCTGATAACAAAGAGTTATCCATAGTACCGCTTGGCAATAAGTTAATGTGCTGGCAGTAGTGGTACTGGTTCGGTTAGTGTTTTGGAGATCGGCGCACATTGACCTAGGAATAATGCTCCTGCCGCTGTAGTAATTACTCCGAGAGCATAGGAAAAAGGGCTTGAGTTTTTTTCATGCATACGCATATCCCCACCCTGCGGAGTGTTCCGGTTTATTGAATTAATAAGTAGCCATCCGCAAGATCATTGCAGTAATTAAACTATATGTGGATGATTTACTGTGACTATTTACAAAGAAAGGCCACACTAGGTAACCTTTGTAATTGATTGCTAATTAAACTAACTTGGCACTCAGAGCTATCTGATAGATGATTTTATATTGTTATTTATTGTTCTAATGTATAAATACAGTCATCGAACAAAACTCCGCCAATAGCGTAATTATCTTTAATGATTTCTGTAAGGGTAAATCCATTTTTTCCCAGAACTCGAGCTGATGCATTGTTTCCGCCAGTAACCACAGCTTGATACCGTGAAATGGCGGATAATTCAGGTAATGCCAATAAGGCTGCTAATGAGTCCGTTGCTAAAGACATACCTGAAAACTCACTCGCTATCATATAACTAACCTCAGCCACTGGCTTACCACTTTCTCGAACCATCTTTAAGCCAATTAGCCCCATTGGAATCCCGTCAACTTCTCTTCTGATCACTAAACATAACCAATGAGAAGACTCCAAGTCCCACTCTGGTAGACGGCCTTCAAAGGCATCTTTAATTTGCTCATCACTTAGCGGGTCAGAAATAAACCTCATTATTCCAGCGTCGCTATATAACTTCCTAAAAAAATCCCAATCTGCTTTCGTTATTTTTGTTAGGCTAAACATCATTTATTCTCCAGCAATATTTTTATGATATTAGTCTCTTTCTCCCTATTAAATCATTAATATCATAAACATCAGCAGCAAAAATCAACAAACCAAGAATAAATATTTTCCCTACAGAGTGTTCAGATGCTTAGTTAACAGAAATCCACTGTAATTGCCCCTATATTTCCAGACACTTTTTATCACTTATTTCATTATGAGTTCGACGCCGCAGGTACTCTCGCGGAAAACGATAACCCAGTTCACGGTGAGGATGCCATTCATTGTAATGCTCGAAGGCTGCCGCAAGATTCTTTACTGCCGTTAATCCATTAGGTTTTGGCATTAAACTTATGTAGTCTCGCTTCATGATTTTTACAAAGCTTTCAGCAATACCGTTACTTTGTGGACTACGTACCGCCGTATGTCTAGGGGATAAACCAACTTGTTTAGCGAACCAGCGCGTTTCATGGGCTCGATATGCTGAACCATTATCGGTCAACCACTCTACTGATTTTGTCGGTAACCCGTTACCGAAGCGATACTCCACTGCACCCATCATGACATCTTGCACGGTTTCACTGTCAAAGCCTCCCGTGCTAGCTGCCCAATGAAGGGCTTCTCGATCACAACAGTCTAAAGCGAACGTGAAGCGCAGTTTTTCACCATTATCACATCGGAACTCAAAACCATCTGAACACCAACGTTGGTTGCTTTTATTCACCGCTACTTTTCCTGTATGAGCTCGTTTCGAGGCTGTGATTGCGGGTTTACGTTCCAGTAATAATGCTGATTGCTTCATGATACGGTAAACACGTTTGGCATTAATAATCGCGATATTTTCATCCTCAGATTGCCGACATAACATCGCCCAGACGCGGCGATAACCATACGTAGGCAGCTTATCAATCACGTTGTGTATACGAGCAAGCGCATCGCTATCATCTTGAGGGCGTCGTCCTCGTTTATCTTTCCAATCACTTTTCCGTTTTGCTAGAACGTATAACTGCGCTCGTGATACACATAAGGTTCGGCTCACTAAGCTTATTTTCCATCCTTGGGTAATAAGGGCGCGAGCGCTATCCACTTTTTTCTCGACCATACTCGACAGCTTCTTTAAGAAGTTCATTTTCCATTGTTTTTTTGCCGTGCAACCGCTGTAGCTCTTTAATTTGCTTTATTGCAGAGGCTAGCTCAGAGGCAAGAACAACTTGTTCACCTGCTGTTACCGCGGTCAGGCCTCCTTCTTGATACTGTTTACGCCAAAGGAAAAGCAGGCTTGCCGCGACACCATGTTGTCGAGCAACCATGGAAACACTCATACCTGACTCAAAGCTTTGTTGAACAATGGCCATTTTTTCTTATGGGGAACGTCGTTTTCTGCGTTCAGGACCTAATATCTCGATCATGTTATCTCCAAGAACTAGTCTAAAAACTAGTATTAAGATTATCACTAATTTAAGTGATACCAACTGTCTGGAGATCTAAGGGGCCAGTCTATCCACCAGCAAACGAAGATAAAAAATAGTAGTTATTTCAACTTCTAAACAAGACTTTCGAATTGAATAAATATTTACTTGTAGCAGAGCAAGTTGCTCTAGTAGCTAAAGTGGTCCTATCCGACAAGCAATATTTTTTAGCTCTAAAATATTGATAGAGTCAATACTAGATACTAATTTACAGCTCATCGCTGCTTGCATTTCAGTGAGCTGTTTTTCTAATTTTTTTATTCGTTCTTCTAAACTACGGTCAGCCTTTACCATAGATATTCGGGGAGTTCATGTATTTCTGATATTTCGACTCATAACTACCTTTCTTAAATAGAAAAAGGCCACGCAATGCGCAGTTCTTGTAATAATTTATGGAATATTTTGTTGTTAGAAATGGTGTTGTAGAGGCACATACTGAGAGTGTATTTATTTAGGTTCCCATTGCATGTAACCACTTCAGACTGAGTGGTTATTTCATTCCCTAATGCCACTAACTTGTGTATAATTTAATCACCAACGTAAACAAGGAATGAATTGTATGTCTAGCACAATCAATGAATTATCTTTAAATGAGTTGGTTTCTCAGATTGATGAGATTAAGGCTGAAAATAGTGCCATAGAAATACTGTTAACTATGGTTATTCACCAGCTAAGCAATGAGCAAAAGTCGCGAGTTAAGTTAAGAGCTTATGAGTACAATAACCTCATCGCTAAAAATGGAGATTCAGAAGCGGAAAAGGGCTCTGCTATACGCCATGAGACTCTTAGTAAAATTCTTGATGCCGTAATTTAATCCTCCAATCTATTAATGACTTCTACATAAATGTAAGCATATCTTATTTAGATATGCTTTTGACTTACAATTAATCTATAAACTTTATATCTATACTTTTGCCGGATATTCACAAATCTTGCACCCCTTTCGTTCATTACATCAGGCTATTACTGGTATAAAGTGGCTTTAGTATTTTCCACAATGAAAAGGAAGCATTCAACTTTATGAATTTGATAACTCTTGTGTAATTCCGCTGTCGCATGAATGTAATAGTTAATATGCCTTCCCATTTATATACAAAGGGGTACAGCTAATATGAACCGCCATCGAGGCATCTAACCCCGACTCTTAGTTTTGCTAAGACTAATTGGTCTTCCTGTTGAGCTAATGGCGGTATAAAGTTATTTAGCTAGATTGGTCAGATAGGAAACAAAAAGAATGAATAGCACAACCATTACAACAGCAATAATCATATTCTGTGAGAATATCACAACGCGCCTATAGAAGGTTGACCATTTCATGAGGAGCTCCTTGGGAGTTACTCCCTTGGATACCACATTTATTGTTTAGATAAAAACTCGCAAGTGCAAGATTTGCTTTTTATTGCAATGAGGTATGATAACTTAGACACTATAACACATCAACTATAAATTAGCGCGATTAATAATCAGAAAGCAAAAAAACCGCCATTGCTGACGGCTCTATACCGCAATCCAGATTTACCTAGTATGGGACGCCATGATTAAGTAAATCGGAGTGGTATTTATTTTTTTCAAGGCCGCCGTACAGCATTAATTTAATTTATATCCATACCCTGCACATTGCTCAATAATACTGTTGTACTTGTATTCATTATCACCAACGAGGACAACTCGACGTAAGTCAATCTGACCTATAGGCGCAGGCATTGAAAGAATAAAAGGGATTGTCTCTTTATTTGATTCAGCGAATGACCCGCAGTATGCATCATATGGATTAGCAATCATTTTGCCGAGTTTAAACTTTGCAGATGCTGGTAATTTAAGGTGGTTTTTTATTAGGCTAACTACCTTTGCTTCTTCCTCCTTATTCAGATCTCTCTCCGCTGCTAAAGTGCTGCTTGATACAGCCATAATTGAGATGGTTAGTACTACTGAGAATAATCTACTCATTTAATTATCCCTCATTAAATATGAACATCCGATATCTATTTAATTTAGGTCGATAATATTATTAAAGATGAAATGATGAGGCAATAAAGAACCCCGCATTCCGATATTTCATTCTATGATTTTGGTTGCAACGCATTCACTCTTATCACAATAGCATCAAATTTGCGTAGTTCACTAATACCTTTTTACTATCTATCACTTTTACTTTATTAACTACCTCGTTATCCATTTCTAGAGTCACATCCAGCATAGCTAAACAACCATCAACAAAGCCCTCAGCGACTTTCATCATTTGACGAATTCGTCCTTCACTCAGTTTCTATTTTTTGCAATACTACATTTAGATACTCCGTAAAGGTAATGCAACACTATCAAGCCTAATTCTTCTTCTTTTCAAACGTAGGTGGATTTGTTGTAGGAGCCAAAGCAGGTGCAATCATCGGTTCATTCATCCTCCCTAGTGTTGGCATAATTATCGGTGGTGGAATTGGAGGTACCACAGGTAAAGTATTCGGTAAACAAATTAATAATCTTGCGGGCCAAGGGTTTATAAAACCGAAAGATAATACTCGAAAACAAATAAATGTAACCTTAAGACTTACTTATGGCTACATAAAGAAAAAATCACTATTGGGATTATTTATGAACTTTAAAAGCATAGCATAAACCACGGTATCGTTTGTAACAGTTAGTATCAATTGTCAAAGTGCCATCACTTCAAATCAATATTCTAATTCAAAGAACTACGACATTACCTTTCCATCACAGTGAAACTTAAAGTATGAAGGCGTTGATTTCGATCTTGGCATTTATAGTTGTAAAGATTTAGCACAACTACAGTCAAATGCTCAACGTAAGCAGTTTGGAAAACAAGTTGAAAATTTTGGCCTAGCAAACCGGTTAGCTTCCGTGAGAACTGTTTCAATGACAGGCGCAGAAATCGTTAACAATCCAGATAAAGCTTATGAAATGATAGTGAAACTCAGCGATACCTGTGCACAAAAAGATGGGGCATCCTGTGTCATTTTAGGGGGAGCTGCACTCGCAGGTTTCCCCGCAATCCTTCATGAGCGAGTAAGTGTTCCACTGATTGATAATCTCGCAGTAACCATTTCAACGGCACTCACTCTAGCAAAGTACGTTCCCCAGCCAAATCGTAATCAGCAAACGCCATCACCTAAAATGGGCAGCCAAAATTTATCACCAGAACTTTCTGGTTTTCTTTAAAAAAAACAACAGATTAGTTAAAATTACACCAATGAATCTATCGAAGGTACTATTAATATCTATATGAATACGTCTCAATTAATGAAGATAGATATTAAAACTTATGTTAACCGAAAAATATTATGGCCCGCATTAGGCATGTGGGCCTTTTTTAGTTTAATTTCTAATAGACTAATTATAATTTACCTTCAGTAAAACCAACATTTCACAATAATTATCAATAAGTTAAAGTTTCTGGTTAATTTAAATTATGGCCAATAATATTCAATACCGTAAGAACTAAGGATGTTATTCTAGGTTTTAAACAACATTATTCATATCCTGAACAACATCCATTATGTTTTATACAAGAGCCAATAATGAATAAACCTTGAAGGTTATTAGAAAATTAATAGTATTACAGCCACTATGAATATTTCCAATATGAAAAATTATACCTTATTTAAAGCTAACCGAAAAAAATATAGTTTTTTACGTGAATTTAAGTAATCATAGACTCAAGAAATAAACTAATTCATTTTTAGGCACCTTATTAGGCACTTTTGAAAAGTTGAATTGAACATTAGCACTATAAAATCATTTAGTTAAGCGACGAATTCAGACTCCGCCAGCCCACCAAATTTGGTGGGTCAGTGATAAGACAACAGGTTTAAAAACAGGAAGTTAGCAAAATCAGTTGGACTAGACACTGGCAACATTAAGACTAGAAAGTGCACGTGAAATGCACGCGCATTTGAAAGTTACTAAAAGCCCACTTCGGTGGGCTTTTTTATTACACCTCAAAAACTTACTTAGAGGTCCTTAATCTCGGCTAACAATATTAAATGCCCGCTAGTGATGTATTTTGCCATTACTCTTGCAACAACAACCTAAATAGGAAGAAATCAATATGTCTGGCATATGTCCTCAAGTATCTTATGGAAAATGGTGTACTTGGTCAGATCGAATGCAGCTTACAAATATTACGATGCCTGGCATCTACGCAATTATTAGAACGCTAGATGACTACTCTGGTAAGGATTTTTGCTGGACCGATCCTGTTAGTTATATTGGTATGAGTGTTTCAAAAGGTGGATTAGCTAGAAGGCTATATCAATTTCAAAGATCTGTAACAGGCAACACAGGTCACAGTGGTGGTAATAGAATTAAAAAAGATTTCAATGAATCCAATATTGGTTTCTTCAATTTAGAGAACCAACAGTGGAGTGATGGCCATAAATTATTTGTCTGCATTCAACCAGTAATAATAAATGCTGATGATGAATTCCCTCAACAACTAATAAAAAAAGGGCATGTTACTAATTTAGAATATCTCGCTCTATCAAGATTTGCTGAACTAAATAAAAATGAGTTACCAAAATACAATAAAGCTAACTCTCAAAATTATTATTAGTGCGTTACCATGCGGACTTAGCTTCAAATCCTATGATGAATGATACTTACTGATGATAAAAAATTTTCAGTTTGTAGCTTCACAGTTTTCTTTTAAACGACTAACGCCTCTCTAACGAATCAGCACTTTGATAACTGAGTCTCAAAATCCCCCCAATTACATAACTAAAATTCAGTAATCTGCTTCATTTATCATAGATATACATTCATATCGCTAATATAATGGATCATAAGGTTTTTTAGTATTCACATGATTTATGTTACCGAGGCTCATAATGCAACAACGTAAAAAGACCGTTCCGATTTTAATTGCACTAATCGTCATACTCGCAATTACTGCTATCGTGTTTAATCGCATGTATATGAAATACAGGCATGAAAACAAAGTATTGCAAAGCACCATCGGTACCGAGACTCTTATCAATAATGGTTTATCATATGAAAAAACCGGTATTGATAAGACTGTCAAAGCGCTATATGAAAATACAGCAAAGGATTGTGGTGCAAACTCACCAGCCTATGAGTGTTCAGGTTTAGTTACCCATGGTCTAAGATTGCAAGAACAACAATCGCCATGGTCACACCGACCAATTGATGAAAATAATAGTGTCGCATTCTCTTTTTTACGCAAAGATCATAAATTTTCATCTTCTGCCGACTACGGTAGTGGGTTTATTTTCTTCCCATTAAAATCAGTCCCGCAAAGTAAAGATAGCTATACCGTTCTTTGTGCATACCCAGCGGATGGTTCAACGGACGCTAAAAAAACAAATAACTTTGGTTGTGGGCCTTTAGTTGATGAGACTATCCCAGATTTCTATTCAAAAGAAATATTAGCCAAAGTGAAAGAAAATGGCATCGAAAAGAATTCTGGAAACTGCCTTGATTACAATTTAGATACAGCTCAAAAATGGTTTGATTTCCACATTAAAAATCATTATTTCCAAGATAAATCTATCATTATGAATATGTTCTCTTGCTCATACCCGATGGCTGGAAATCAGAAAAGTGCAGAATCATTCAGTGTAGTTACTGATATTAGAAAGCTACTTGATGAAAAAGAAGAATATAAGCCAATTAACTGGAACAACGAATTGCTTATTACTGCATGGGATAGCAGTAAACCAGAAACACTTCCAGTTATGGCTATATTTTATACGATTGGAGAAACCACAACGTTAAATAATGCGTTGTTATATCAACGTAGTTTCTTTGATAAGACTGGCGAGATCATACCTCTTGTGGGTATAAAATTCCCTGCAGATAAAAATGATGAAGCCGAATTTGTTGAGTTTGTAAACCAAGTCGATAAATAACATCATACTAAGCGTGCATCTAATGCACGCTTTTATTTTTAACTAATTCGATACCAGCCCATCAACATGATATAAGCATTTGTTACTGCTAAAGCTGCTCCTGAATCTAAGTTTTCTGTATTCCCTGAATAGGTATGAGTGTGCCCTCCATGTTGAGATGTACTACCACTCAAGGTGCTCACAGCGTTGAAAACATACTTACGAGAATTGGTTACGTTACTTCCTGTGTACCCACCATTACGGTGGTTTTTTGCTGTTAGATGGCTTCACCATTTGATAGTATAAACTACTTAATGTTTACTTTTCCTAAAGTAACAAAATCTAAATTGGGATATGTATGAAAAAGTCTATATCTATAGTAACTGCTTTTTTTGATATTGGTAAGGCTAGTTGGAATGCACAAAATGGCAAAGAAAATAGACTAGTTAGAACCGTTGATACGTACTTTGATTATTTTAATAAGCTAGCTCAACTAGAAAATGAAATCATTGTTTTTACTTCACATGAGTATGAAAA
This sequence comes from Providencia sp. UF-183, assembly GCF_058246155.1. Taxonomy (NCBI): domain Bacteria; kingdom Pseudomonadati; phylum Pseudomonadota; class Gammaproteobacteria; order Enterobacterales; family Morganellaceae; genus Providencia; species Providencia sp. UF-183. The sequence continues at coordinate 177,414 of NZ_JBSICD010000005.1, forward strand.
GCGAATATTAGAGCTACGGGAAGGAAGACCAACTAAAGTTATCACGCTTGATTTATTTAGTAAATTCAAACATACATTGAGTAAAATATCATCCATTCAGTTAAGTGAAGAATATAAAAATAAAATAAGACCACAAGAAGCGGTAAATCCAGAGTGTTGGTCTGAAAAATATGTCCTTGTAACTAATCTTAAATATTATTTTGTCCATAAAGCAATTGAATCTGGTCTAGTATCTAATGAGCTCGTCGCTTGGGTCGATTTCGGCTATTGCAGAAAGAATAAGACAACTTACGGAATAAAAAATTGGTATCACCCTTTTGATGAAAATAAAATTCATTTATTTACTATCAGAGACGACTTTAAAATTGAGCCACTAGATATCGTCGTTGGCAGAGCGCTAAGGAATGAAGTGTTTATTGCAGGTTCACCGATTGTTGGCTCCCAAAACCTTTGGCGTCGCTTTTATCTCATCACATCAGAAGTACAGCGGAGATATTTGAAAAGCGGTATTGTTGATGATGACCAAGGCACTCTTTTAATCGCAGCTACTGAAAACCCCGAATTAGTCGATTTACATTTTTTGGGTAAAATGAAATGGTTTTATGCCCTGAGATTATTTCATAAAGGATCTTCTATAAATTACCTAACAAAAATCAAGTTACTATTAGGAATTGCCAAGTAGTTGGAAATAGAGGTTTATTCTATTAAAAGTACCCTACCATTTTTTTAGAGTTAACTCACAATAGTATTTTAAAAGGTCAGACACTTAAAACTATAAAAGTATTCTGACCTTATCAATTCATAAAAAAAACGTGGATTATCAGCCTCGTAATGTAATATGTAGCTATTTTCTTATGATTGGTACGCCTTATTTAAACAAGTAAACTTTGCCAAGCCCCCAATATCTCATATCGTTTACTGTTAGCGTTTTCCCTCCGTTAGATAATCGGCCCACAGCTCCACGAGAACCATTGCCTCCATCAATCGCAAAGGGGATGCCATCAATTGGTGCAACCCCCGTCCAAAGAGCAGTACCATCCCTAGTACTTTGGATTCCAATTATAAATCCAGTAACTGATTCAGGTAATGCATGAGAAGAATCCCCTGCCCCCTTACCATCATATATTTGAACCATTGATAATTTTTTATATGATGGCAGCGTATTAATTTTATTATCAATTTCTTTTCTGTTGTACGTTTCAGATTTAGTATAACTATCACCTTTAACGGCATAATTCCCTGCTGGGGCATAATCACCAGCAGGCTGATAGCTCCCTTTTGGCTGATACCGTGTATCCCCTTCGGCCTTCGTATAGCTTTCACCTTTAAGTGCGTAATTACCTGCGGGAGCATAGCTACCTTTCGGTTGGTACTTGGTATCAGACTCTGCTTTAGAATAGCTGTAACCTGCCGCTTGATAGCTGCCTTTGGGCTGGTATTTATTATCGGTTTCAGCTTTGGTGTAACTATCCCCTTTTAAGGCATAATCCCCCGACGGTTGATAACTCCCCTTAGCTTGGTATCGTGTATCCCCTTCCGCTTTGGTGTAGCTCTCGCCTTTGAGTGCGTAATTCCCTGCTGGGGCATAATTGCCCTTAGGCTGATAGTTGGTATCAGACTCCGCTTTCGAATAGCTGTAACCTGCCGCTTGATAGCTGCCTTTAGGTTGATACTTACCATCGGTCTCAGCCTTGGTATAGCTATCCCCTTTTAAAGCATAGTCACCTGATGGCTGATAACTGCCTTTCGGCTGGTATCGCCCATCGCCCTCTGCTTTCGTGTAGCTTTCACCTTTGAACGCGTAATTACCTGCTGGGGCATAGTTGCCTTTGGGTTGATAATTGGTATCAGATTCAGCTTTAGAATAGCTGTAACCTGCAGGCTGATAGTTGCCTAATGGCTGGAAGCGCTTGTCAGATTCCGTTTTGGTATACACATTGATATCACCAGCACTTAAATCGGCTTTCAGTTCCTGCCATGCTGTACCTGCGACAGGTTCAACTTTGTTATTTTCAATCTTCGACTGCCACGTTTTGTTTTTATGATAAATAATCGCGCGGATTGGGTATGGCTTGCCTTCTGCTGCCCACTTAGGAAAACCAAAGCTTTGTAATTCCCCTACTGCTTCGGTGATATCGTGAAATATGCCGTTCATCTTTTCACGTTCAATATCTTTGGCGGCAGGGTCAGTTTGTTGGTCACGCTCATAATCGTAACTATAGCCTTGCGTGTATGAAACTGCGCCATCGGCTTGCACATCATCGGGAATAGAGATTCTGTCCCCTTGTGTTGCAAAGGGGATTTTAAATATTTTTGTCATGAGTTTTAGGCTCCGAAATTACTGCTAAGGAAGTTTTTACGATGTTGGCCGTGACCAAAGGCTTTTTTCGTCACGATACGGTATTTGACACCCACACCCGATGGGCGAGGCATAAGATCAAAGTTTTCAAGAAGGACCCGTAAACGTTCATCTGGGTTGAAATTGAACACGTAATACAAATAGCTCATATCCAGCGGATCAAGCACAAATACCTTGCTGTCGTCCTGCCAGAAGAACCGTTTAAGAAATTCGTTAATATTGGTGACCGTTGGGCTTTGTGTAAGGTTAAAATAGCACATACGCACGATGAGACGTTTTTGGTCGACCGTCAGTGATAGTGTGTAATCGGCATTGCGCCGAAAGTTGCCTTTGAAATTGGCATTTTTTTTACCAAAACCAAAGCCGATTTTGGTTTTATCACTCGGGGGGACATCAATCCCCAACGGCACATCGAGTATGCGCGACCAAATATTCAGCCCAAACTCATTTGCCATATCGATATTAAATACATCACGGTACCAATCACGCCAAAACTGGACTGTGGATTGTTCAAAATATTCCGCTTTGTATTTGGCTAACGCCTTAAGGTTTGCTGCATCTTCATATTGCCAAAGGATCGCCTTTAATAAATCAGAATGAAAATCAAATGATTGAATTTTGCTCATACCAGCACCACCTGTACCGCACTGCGTTTGAGCCTTGCCACCTCATTCATTTTGATTTCATAGTTATTTGAAGACCAGGCTTTGCCATCGGTTGAAAGGTCGACACGTGTAATAAATAAACGAGGCTCAACAGCATTGATACCGGCTGATATTTCGAAAGGTGATAAATCACGTCCCACCACTAAACCGCCCTCACCATCGATATCCCCATTTGCCCATGACTCAACCGCGGCGGGAATAATGGTTTGTGCATCTACGGTGGCTTTTTCACTGTTACTCGGCAGAACAACACAATTTCTTTCGCCCTATCGAATTTAACGGGATAAATTTGGCCGCTGATAGTTTCCAATACCTCAACCTCTTCACGACCGTTAAAGGCGGCGCCAAGCGTTTTTGTACGCAGTAACGAACGAGCAATCGCCTCTTTATCGCCTCCTTCAACACACACATAAATGCTATGGGGAATTAACGTGATCTCATCGAAAATCATCGGTTGGTCTGTGTAGTTTTCTCGATAGGCCAACGAACGCACACCCTCAAGTTCATATAATGCAGAAGTGATCGCCTCCCCCACACTCACCGTGTTTTTGGCTAATGTCTGCTTACGTCGTCGCCTTGATTGTAAGTCTGATTCAGCATCTCGCCCCAACACTGCATTGCTGGGGTTATGAACGGTTTCCCAACCTAATACCGAACTGGCCACTTTATTGAGTTGGCCCACACCGCACTCAACCGCCCCCGTTTCAATAGCGCGCATATTTTCCAAAGAAATAAGCGGGAAGATAACGGGAAACAATATCAGACTTACCATGTTGTGGTGGTGCGCCTAATATTAACTTAGGGCGCTTCCCGTCCATCATATCAACCAAGAACTGGTCGAGCGCATCACACACCGTTTGAGAGAAATGGCTCGTGATGTATTCAGGGTTTATATACTGAATGAATTCATGCAAACTACGGCGCGCTATCTCCCTTTCGATCTCTTCATCAAACAAACTGAAATCGATATTCATAGCCACACCTAAAATGGAATAAATAGCCCTTTCACCTCAAAATGACAGTGAAATGGAAAATGAGTTTTTGATAACAAATTAGCAACGAATAAAAAGCCTAAATTCAGGAAGAAGATTTAGACTTTTATCGGTTTGAGGTGACATTTTAATTGAGTTGAAAAGTCGCAGGGCATGTAAGGACCATTATGTTAAATAAAGGCAGTAAAGAAGAAATTATCTACTAATCTTTTTCACTTCATGAGGTAGTGCTTTTCTATCTATCCACTCTCCCCGTACATCAGCAATAAATGGCCTAAACCTACCGCTATTAATATGCTGCAAAATTCTCTGAATGTGTTTACTTTCGATATAATGGCCTTTGGCAAAATTAAGCCTAGGCCTATATAAAAATAAACGTACACCTGATTCAACAACACTATAATCCTTAGACAGCACAGAGCCAAAACACAACATAGTCCCAAAAACAAAATAGCCGTCGTATTTACGCACTCGCATTACGATATGAAAATCATAATCAAAACCTTTAATTTCTAGAACTTGCGCATTAGTACCATCGAAATTGAAACCATAAATTCCGTTGTACTTATCGGTTTCATATGTATGCCACTCATACGTTATTTGGTCTACTTTTACCTTTTGCATATCCATGCTTCCATTTTCCCACATGGGTATGTTATATCACTTTTCGGCTTTTTCTCTCAATTGTATAAGCTGCTCAAAACTCAAATGACTTAAATCGATACCTGTTGATTGAATAGGCCCACCATCAGCACCTGTAATCTCAGTCTTGTTCTTAACCATCCCTAAATGTTGTGCAACCATTTTAAGCGCATCATCTTGATTACGAGTGATAACCTCGACACCAAACTTACCCTCTTTCACACCCGCAAATAAGCGACGAGCTGCGCCAGTTAAATCACGCGTATCATGAAAATGCACACGGCCAAGACCTGCGCCATTACATCGAGGACAATCGGGATTGGGGTCTAATGTATCATCGTAACCATAGCCCCCTATATCTTGCGGAGGTGGTTTATTTGCCGCCGTGGCTTTTTTCACAGCATCTTCATATTCGACCGCATCACGCCACTGATAATTGAAACCAAAACCCCAACAATGACGACAACACAAGCGACAATATTCAGTTAACTCATTAACGTCTGCTGTCGCAATATCCCACCACATTTTTAATACAGCATCTTGGGTGATTTCGGTTCTGCGTTCTCGTTCTGCCAAGGCGTCCCTTATTGCTCGATTGACCTCAATATTTCTATATATCTGACTTGCGCTAGCATAAGCATTATGGCCATCACATTTACCACCTGCTCTCTTGTATGCAGCCGTGCGGTTTAAGTCGATAAGATACTCATTGACGAAACGAAATTGTAGGTCTGTAAGCTTGTAGTTACGCAGGTTCAACGCACTTTCATCATTGTGTGCATTATCCTGTTCACTACTCTGCGCAGTTGATATAGGACCATTACATATAGGCTCTTTTGCGCATTCTTTATCGTGCGCAGTGCGCAATTTCTTTTGCGCAGTTTTTTGCGCAGATTGCGTAGCGGTTTTTTTAATATATCGCCTTGCTGTTGCGTAATTGAGTCCCTGGTCTTCGCAAAACTCTTTAGGGGATATTCCTGATTTAGCATGTTCGGTGAGGAACTGTTGCTGTAGCGTCCCCCAATCCGGTTTAGCCATCGTGTTTATCTCCTTAGCCTATTAAAAAGTCCACTAGTTCTTTTAAGGTAAGCTTTTTGATAATTTTGATAATTTCATCTAAAACTATATATTGTTATTAGATTTAGAACTTTCCCTACTCGTAAGTTAATACCATAAGGACACTAATGAATGTCTAAATTTCAATGCAGTTGTGGTCATATAATCAGGGATAATACTGATTACCTCAGTTACAAAGCTCATTACATAGCTGACCAAGACTTTTACGACTTTCTTGATGAGTTAGAAGAAGGCTCTAAAGATAACTTTGCTTCTATATCATTCAAATATGTAAGAGACATATATCAATGTACTCATTGCAATAATATATTCATTTTCAAAGGTAATTTTTTTTATGAATTTAAGCCAATAAAAGAAAATAGCCATAGCTTATTAATGTCTAAAAAAAACGAGAAATGGTCAGGTATTTTAAGAGGGCACTTCATCAACGGTAAAGGAGAAATCTACTGGGAAACAAACCAACAACAAGATTTCCTCACTGGCCTTTCTCGCGAGCAAGTAGAGCTTACTTATTATCAAAAATTTAATGAATTGCTATCCCTTGGGATACTAAGAGACTCATTCTTAAATGTTGATGGTGTTATGATTCACGAATATGAAAATTAATTAATTCACCAGATACACTCTGTTCTTATATAGCCCTGCAACCCCAAAATCATTTGCTCTGATTCTGCAATTCGCTCTCTGAGTAACCAATAATTTCGGATAGCGGAGTCAGTAGGTCGGGCGGTGATTGCATCATCCAAGCCGGAGGCGGTAGTGCCTTCGGCTTTTTTACAACTGGCTTTGATGTACACCCGCTCAGGATTACGCTCAGCAGCAATACGCAACTTATCAATTTGAATTTTTGCATTAGCTAATTCCTGAGTATGTTTAGTATCGAGTTTATGAAGGGATTGGACTCGTTCTTGGTAATCTTCATTAATTTTGACTTGCTCTGTCAGCTCAACGAGTAGTTCGGCATTCTTGATGTTTAGCTCACCTATCCTTTCGTGTTGTTTCCACATTCCCCATATGGCTACCCACGCTGCGATAAATAACGCGACTCTGACTGTATTCATGGCGGTTACCATATAGAAGATTAAAAATTGATTTGCCGACCTTTGTAATGATCGATAGCTTTCTGGCAGCGTTTTTCTAAACTGACTTTATCAATACTGCATGTGTTGTCTGTGAGTCTGTAGGCACCAAATACAATCATTGATATCGCAAGTAGCATAAAGAAAATTACAACCACTATAGGTTTCCATGACATATGGCCGCCTCCGCCTCTCTGCGATTAACGAGTCCACGCCATACCTTGCCACCAGCGTAAACCCATTTTTTTAGCTCTTCGCAAGCACCATATTGGTCACCTGCGTTAAGCTTTTTAAGCATTGTCGACTTAGCGAACGCACCCGTGCCGACATTGAAGGCAAATGAATACAGTGCGGCTTTTGTATGTTCATCAACAGGAACTTTAACCAGGCGATCGACCTGCAGTTTGGTTTTCATAAAATCCAACTCTAGCAACTCATTACATTCTTCTTTTGAATAAACTTTATTAGGAACAATGTCTTTCCCCGTATGCCCATAGCACACTGTTAATACCCCACCCACATCTTCATAAGGTTCATATCTAACACCTTCAAAATGTGCAATCACTGTTAAAGCGATAGCCAAAGCCCCTGCGCCAACGAGCACAGTTAGTTTTTGTTTGAGTGACATTAGATATCCTTAGGTGCTTTCGCCATAAGTTCAGCGGCTTTTCGTGCAGTAGCTGATGGGTTTTGTGGGTCAGTCTTATTGACCAGATCTTCAAATAAACGAGTTCGCTTTCGTTGTTCTCGCCTATTCATGAAGAAAGTCGCTAGCCCTAGGATGATGCTGAACGCCATCCCGATAATAAAACCCCATTCATAAAGTGATAGGCTCGCGAAAAATGCTGTAAGCCCAGCACTACCGTAGGCTGCGTTGCTATATTTATCCATACGCATGATTTCACCTCCTACGGAGTGCCCGAGTTTAGTTAATAGATATCCAACCACAATGCATTGCAGTGATTAAATATGTTGAGTGTGATTTGCGGGGGCTGTATACGAAAAAGGGCCACGCAATGCGCAGCCCTTTAAAAAATTAATTTAATTAAGAAAAACAAGCGAACCTTTCATCTAAAAATCATTTTAGTGAATTATTCTATGGGTATATTCTAATGCAATGCAAAATAACGCTTAAAAAATCAGCAATCGAGTGTTATTTACAAAAATTATTTCAGTTCTCATGTAAGGCATGATTTTTTATTAATGCCTTTTGCTATACAGCTTACCGACATGATCTATTTTCTTATCCAACCAGTTATCCACAAGAACTGTACAATTTGTTCACTTGATAAAATCGAGTATTAACATTATCTTGGGGCTGTTACAAAAGAAAAGGCCAGAAAGCATAAGCCCTCTAGCCTTATTCAGAAGCCAACTAGAACTTTTTAACCATTCTTATGCTGACCGTATTACAACTTAGACACTTGTGATTCTAAGCATGAAAATGGTTTCTGTAAAGCTTCGGTTGGTACACATCAAACAAAATGAGGCTTACGCCATGCTTAAAAGATTATTACGTAAAGAATTTAAAACCCAATACCGTTTTCGTTTTAAACTACCAAAATCAATGATTTCATTATCATTCGAGTTTGAAATGAAGAACGGATAGATATATATGAGGTCAGTAAAAATTAATTTTATCTGACCTCATTAATCTTTCGTATCACATAGTGTTTAACGTTAATTTGGATTTCATGACCACTTAGTAAAACGGAGTATACTTATACTTCACCAACGTATTTTTTCTTTAGCTCATCAATACTAGGCCTGTGACTTTTATCCTTTGGCAAATGAATAATGGTCCCATTCAATGCTCTGTATAGTGGATCATTTTTTAAGTCATCAGCAATCTCAACTTGATAATGGCTAGTAATTTTCAGTAACCCTAAATCAAATAGAGTGTGTATATCTGCTCTTAGCAAAATACCATTAGTAATAATATTTCCTTGATTGCCTGATTTGGAAAATGGATTAATGTGTGCAGCTTCAAGTAATTCCTGAATGGTACATCCGGTAATTGCACATTTTCCATCATAAGCTAAGAGCAAATTCTGCCTAAATTTTCGCTGCCCTCTACGAGCTAATATAGATCTCGTTACATACTCTGGTAGTGAATCATATAAATTAACATCAGAATCAATATTAGTGTTTGCAGCAGAACGAATACTCATTTGGGAATTAACTTTATCAGGGTTATTGTCACCTTTTAAAATTAAAATAGTATCATTTATAGATACAGCCAAATGGTTAGTTAAACTTTGTTCATCCTCTTCTGTCGGCTCTTCTTTATAATAAAATGACATGGGATTATAAAAAACGTTATTGTATTTTGTACCTTCACCTTTACCGTCTACATCCAGTCCTAAAAACTCAGATTTTTTAGATTTTCTAATTACAGTATCCAATCCTTGAGGGTTTGTTTTTGATTCAGCACAACCAATAACTGCTCCTTTTCCCTTCTTATCAAAACAGATAGCAACATATATCCCATTTGATACCTTCTGGTTTTCGGGCAATAAGCAAACATGCCATATGAAAGGAAAATTACCAGCGCCTTTAGATATATCAATTGTTATTTTATTAATTGATAATTGTTCTGACAGTTTCTCTTCAATTTCATTTTTTAGTTTATTTAATAATGCCTTAGCTTGAATAGCATAGGTCGAAGATGTGCTAAAAACTTTATCTGAAGTACTTTGTCTGTATTTACAAACACTATTTAATGCATCATATATCATCAAAAAGCTCCCATTTGATATAATGGAGCCTACTTTGACACATTTGATCAATTAATATGTAAATTATTAATTATCTTGCTATTTATATCACAAACAAAAAACCCAGCGCATTGGCTGGGTTAGTTGGTGAAGTTACTCAAATGGCAACCTACCTTTAAATAGTGGATCATTGGCTCAAAGAAGTCAACACGTTCTTACTATTATTTTTCTTTTTCCACTCATTATCGCGTATTTTAAATGCATTATAGAGATGTGGATAAATTAAATACTCGGCAGAACGGATGATTTCTTTTACCTCACGGCGACATGTGGCCATTGAGGGCTTTCGATGTTCAAGCGTGCGATTTCTGCGAACCATCGGGCGTGGCTGTGCAATACCATAATAATAACGAGCAATGGCACGGTCGGAGCTCACAAAGGCATAACGTAATAACAATAACGTAAATGCGACTCGGTCTATATGATAAATTTTATCAACCACCTTGGTGATTAACATTCCGTCGTCATCGTTACATATTTCCCTTTCTGGATAATCACGCTTTTCCACTGTAGCCATAAATTCAGCAATGATACTGCTTTGGCGTTTTTCTAATCTACCACTGTAAACCCAAGCACCAAACTTGGATAGCCAACCTTGTAACCAAGCCTCTTGCTCTTCATCGAGTACAAGTCCATCAGAAATACTTTTTATACTCGACATGCGCGCAGCTCCATGACTTCTCTTTTCGTTTGTTCCAGTAGTTCAGTTTCGGTACCGTGAATTTCTTGCCACGTTTTAGGCGCTGTATGAAAGCCAGTATCATAGCTAGCGCGGTGGTGAGGTGGACATAACGGCAATACATCTTTATGGCTAGCTCGTTGAGCCATGCCCTGCCCCGTTCTCACATGATGAATTTCAGCGAGGCTTGCTCCATACCCCATATTGCGGCAGCAAATGCAGCCAAGCTCTGCTACATCTGATAGCCACTGTTTATCTTTTTTGGTCTTTGATTTTTTGGTCATTGGTCTTGCCTCTAAGTAAAATCCAATAACTGAGCCGCCGCATTTTCAGCAGCTTCTTGGGTGGGAAATTTACGGAATAGAATGAAATTCCAAAGCACATCGAGTGTGGCTTTGTAGAGTTCGCCAAAGGCTAGGTCATCCATTTTGGCAAAGCTGATTGATTTGGCTACACGGCATAGGCTACCGTCTGGCATTTCAAAGGTTTCATAATGTCCAGACTGTTCAACGACCCAATAACGGAAAGCATCAAAGGATTTGGTTGCTGAGATATTGTGAGCACGTTTCTGTGCTATCTCATCTAGGTAAACATCTGCAGCGGATTGAAGATCATCGTCGTTATCTGTGTAGTAAGCGAGGAATTTAACGTAACCGCGCACCAACTCTTTTTCTTCAGGCGAAATGGTACCGCCGGTTGGTTCCCAGTATTCATACCCTAGATTGAGTAAAGCGAAGTATTTACGGTGAAAACGTGGGTTGCGAGCTTTCTTGAAATCAGCCGAAAGCACATCACCACACTTGATTTTGGAATGCAAAAAATCCCTTGCCGCTGGATTAGCCGGTACAAGAGTGTCGTTAGACATTTTGATAAAGCTATGCTGTGCCATACGTTTCTCTCAGTAGACACAGCAAGTGTTAAGATTGGGTGTTCAGACCAATAGAAATATACAATATTTTTTATTTATCATCTAATAATGCAGAGTAATTGTCAATATTATCTATGCTTTGAATATTTCTTTTTGATGAAAATTCTTTATATAACTGTAATATTACTTTCCTTTTTTCTATTACATATAAATTATCAGGCTCAATTTGTAAAAAATAATTTAACTTTCCTAAAACTCTTTCGAAAATTAAAAAATCATAAGAGTTAGGAATTAAAGCACCAGCTTTCTCTAACCTATAAATTTCATTTCTTAACCGTCGTTTAAACTTTCGAGGAACTTTCATTACTTTGTTACTTATCGATATTCCTGTAATGATTTTTCTTTCTCCGGTTTTACTATACTTAGTTTTAGAAGAATTTATAAGATAATCTTTCTCTCTTAATGTGGAGTGTACAATATTCAAAATCATTTCAGGATTTATATTTTCCCCAGAGAAAGCTATATCATCTGCATATCTGCTATATTTCAAATCATTTTCTGCTGAATATTCATACAACCTATTATCTACGTCAAACAATACAACATTACTTAAATAAGGACTTGTACAGCATCCTTGAGGGAGATACCCTTGATATGTGCACAATCTAACTACAAACTCAACTATTTCATTATCTAGGTAATTGCATAGCACTTCTTTTATTTTATTCCTTGTTGTATTATGAAAAAAATCAATAATATCCAGTTGTAATAATTCGTTATTTTTTAAATGTTGAGCAGTATGCATTATGAAACTTTTATTTTTTACATAAGCAAAGGAATTTTCATGTATTGGGATTTCTAAACTCATTAGTTTAGATAGAATCTTACTTTGGATAGCACCCAGTGACGGATATGGAACTGTGATTTGCCTTAAACCACCTTTTCTTTTAGGAATAAAAAAAATACGATAAAATTTACTTGGTGAAAAGAGACATCTTAATACTAACTCAGATTCAGATTGATTTAATGATAAAAATTTCTTCAATTTTCCAAAGCTTTCACTTGCCACTATAAAGAAACCTCAAAATGAGCTGGTTTTTTTACCTAAAAATGAATGGTGTTACTCAATATAAACACATTTGCGTGCAAATGTGTTTCATTTGCGCTGATGGAACAGAAGTGCAAATGAAATGTATTGGCTAAAATTAGCCTCACCATCCCAGTGGCGTTGACACCACCAGTTACTAAAAAAACCAGCTTTTAATACTATGCCCATATATTTATTTAAAGTCAATTTTTCTAGATAAATCAGGGCGTTTATTTTTTAATAAAAAATTTATTAATGCTTGTTTTTCAACGCTTAAAGTATTTAACGTTAAAAATTTTTCTTCTGCATTATAGGATACTAAATCCTCATTTTTTAAATATAACATACAAGATACAATTACATTTGGACTAAGCTTGTATTTTTCATTGAAATAATAAATACTTGTCTCTCTTTTTTCGATAAGAGCTGTAAGCATAATCTTAATCGCATATCTTACTACATAATGATCATCCATAAAATCACCCTACCCTTACAAAAAGTCTCTTTCTGCTTACGCCACCTTTTAGCTCTGCCCACCAAAATACAGGAAACACATTATTTGGACAATTTTGATTTGCTCCACAATATAGTGCTTCACTTTTTTGATACCCAAATGAAAAAACTTTAACATCAGCTCTTTTACCTTTAATTTTTTTCTTCAATTTTTCTTCCATGCGATTCATTGTTTTTATTTTACTATCTAAATCTTGCCCACAAAATTTTTGTGATATTCCTTTTTCTAGAATAATGGGGCTAAATATTTCATACCCTTCACCTTTGATTTTGCTCATACCTTCGCCCATAGCAGCATAACAAATAAATTTTATAGTAATGCCGGATATTCCTTTTTCCTGTATTTTTTCTTCAAAAAACTTAACTTTTGTAATTATTTTACTCCCTGTCCCTACAAAATCATCAAATAAAATAACTGTATCATTATTTTTAACATCATCGATTGCATCATGTATTGTAGGTCTACACCTGCTGTACCACTCTTCTGAATTAGTTGGAAATAGGTGTTTCAGATTATTAACACCTCCTGATGAACCATCTACTTCACCTTTGTCAGCAACAGCTGCAATTAGCGTATTATTGTGCTCTACATCCCACGATATTATTTTTTCGACTATAGACTCTAAGCATTCCTCCTCTTTATCAGAAGTTAAATACACAAAATTATTCAGTAAAAAACGTAACAACTCTCGTTCATCATTATGATCAAAGGTTGTTGATAATTCTATTAACGCAGCATTCTTTTTTTCACTCAACAACCAGCGATGTTCTTGCTGTAATTCAATGATCCAATTGAAACTATCTTCATCGTATGTTTTATTATTTATGGTCATACTATTATCTATTTTATTTGAATGTTATATTAAATAATAACCTTAGTTTTTATAAATTCAATAGCCTATATACTCTTATTGGGTAATAACCAAATCCATGACTTAAAAATTGTATTTAACATCTACCTACTTTTAATATTCTAAAAATGTATCGTACTATTGCCATGATCTTTATGTAAACAGCCAAAATTATAACCTTTCCTTTCCATCACCAACCTTTCTGCCTCACCTTGGCTAATATTTTTAATGTACGAGTCCACCAGCTGTCCATGAGCCGTTACGGTATTTCCATCACGATTTAAACGAAGAATAATTTCCATCAACGATTTATCTGCATTGTTGTTATAAACCGCATCACGGTATAAGCCTATCCATACATCACAATCTTGCTCAATTTGCCCTGTATCTCGACTATCTGCAGGTGTTGGTCGTTTATCTGCTCGCTCTTCCAGTTTACGGTTAAGCTGGGTAAGTAACAGGACCACACAATCCATTTCCTTGGCTAAGTTTTTTAAACCCGTTGTAATGTCACCGTAGGCAATATCACGGCGTTCTGCTGGGGCAGCTTTGATTAATGTCAGATAATCCACAGCAATGAGCCCAATTTTCCCTTTAACTCTTTTTACCTTTCGACACTCAGCAATAATATGGTGCAAATCAACACCAGGAGTGCTATCGATATACATATTGGATTCTGCAATTTCTTCAGCTCTTGCTAATGCTCGAGCCATTTCCATATCATCATGCGCACCGGTATAGAATATATCTGCTGAAACACCCCCCTCTTGAGCTATCATGCGTTCAATGATCCCTCATATTATCCGAAAGGATTATATCCTGAACAGAATGAAATTGCCGTTAAAGGCGCACTGTTTCCGCATTTTCTTTTAGGAATAGAATTGGCTGGTAAAAATAAATTTATAATAAACACAAACTTCATTAATGCTGACAACATCAACAATATCGAATCGATTGCTCGGCGTGGATTTAATATAGACCAACAAGATTTTGAAAAAAATATATTTGACACTGGATATATACGCTATGGTGAAATCGATGACATACGAGAATTCAGCTCTTATGATGTTTTAAAATGAGTCTGTCAGTATTTCTGTGTAGCTGCAACAGAGTTAAAGGTGATCGCTCGGGTGGTCGCCGCGCTTGGTAATAGGACTATTCATCATTATTAGCCAATTTTAGAACGGTATACTCCATTTTTACGCATCCTTATAACCCGATAAAGAATCCTCAGTATCAAGTCTTCTGTCGGGAACACTTTTTTTCTTAATCAAGATGCTGTAAGCGTTTCCTGCAAAATTAACCATATACTTTTTAAAAATTATTATAGTACTGTTAAATACTTTATGACCTCAGTTTGTTCATCGCTCATAAAGGACATTTCTGAGTGGAATTGCAATCGCCGCTACCCGAATTTTAGGAGCATCAGGTGTGTTACTAAAAAGTATCAGTAACATCCCATTGTAAAATACGTGTACACGCTGTAATTTTTTGAAAATGTGAGCGTTAGGTAGTGATTTCTCAGTTAACAAATGAGGTGTTACTTAGAAGTCTACATATTGACTGTTATATCCCATGTGAAATGTAGTGCCTAATAGCAGTATCCTAACTAATTATTTCGACCTTTTAATATACTGAATATCAAGGATTAAATGGATGAGTGTATTTGAGAATTTCAAGTTATTAAAAATGGATATGGTTGCAAAACGCTGGGTTATAGAAGCATTCCCTTTCAATTACAAAAAACGTGATTACATCGTCTTAGCTAAATTGTACGAAGATAGAGAAATAAAACCAAAATACGCTTTGATGAAAGTAGAGATATTGAAAAGTGGAAACATTAATGAGCGACTAGTTTTATCTGTAAACGCAAATGGATTCATTATCGAGGCTAAGCAGTTAAGAGCTTTTTTTGATATAGAGTACGGTAAAAATCTTGGGAATTTATTGAGTCAGTTTAATGAGTATTTTGCTCAGTTTATTCCAACTCATATAACTTTAGGTAAAAGTCCACATATTGAGGAAGCAATGGTGACATCTCTATCAAGGAGTGATAGGCAAGATCCTAATAAGCGCTTCTGTTATGGTGTTATGAGGAATTCAGATGGGCGAGGAAGATCTCCTTTCAATGACAATAAAACTAGATTGCTAAGACCCACTTTGTACTCAGAGTTCAGTAGTGATCTATCAATAAGCTTTTGCTACTCCACTGATTCTTACGATGAAAAATCTGATGAAGTAATAATTAAAAATTTTGCTAACAGATGAGCTTGGATTACTTATTGCGGGGAATATGGCAAAAAAATACTTAGCACGCTCCCTCCAGTCATTGAGACAACAAAGCAGTAGGCTGCCCCATAGTGTTTAAAACTCAGTAATAGGGCTGACCAAAACTTATCAATGCGTTATCCTTTTGGATAACATATGAGTTTTTTAAGGAAGGACCATTTAATTCGCGTGATCTACAGGGTTTACCTAATGCCTCATTCGTATGTGGCTACTACAATATCAATGTTTCATTAGTAAAAGCATACAAACTGGGACTGCATGGTCACGGAAGTGGTTCACAGGTTGGCCTATATATGTTTGTCCAAATCGTGATGGTCCGTTTTTTACTCCAGATAACCAGCAACTCTCATCACCAGCTCTTGCAAATTCAGTATAACATGTTCCCGCTAATCTGACTGAACTTTATAGGGAAGCACGGTGCTGTAGTGGCGAAAGTTGTTATACGGGTGCGGTTTTACTTTGTAAAAAAATGCTAGTGAACATCGCTGTCGATCCGGGGGCAAAGGAAAGACTAAAATTTATCCAGTACGTTACTTACCTTTCCAATAATGGGTACCCCCCACCAAATTGAAAACATTGGATTGACCATATACGGAAAAAAGTAAATGAAGCCGCACATGAAATAACAGTAATGAGCGAAAATGATGCCAAAAAATTAATCGTATTTATCGAAACACTTCTTCGATTTATTTTTGAACCTCCAAGCATACTACCTAACCAAATTGGTGTTTAGGATACTATATGCGTCATATTTATTAGGCTAGAGTTTATACATATGGATCCTAAGAAACTATTTATTGATAACCGCCTAAAGGGCGTTTGCGCCTATTGCGGTGGTACGCCAAATTCACGTGACCACGTACCGTCAAAGGTTTTGTTGGATGAGCCATATCCGAAGAACTTACCCGTTGTGGAGTCATGTATTTCCTGCAACCAAGGGTCCTCGGCAGCCGAAGAGTACATTGCTTGTCTTATCGAGTGCGTGACGCACGGTACTACAATTCCTAACGAAAAGTTTCGACCGAAGATACTTGCCATCCTTAATGCTAGGCCATCGATTGCAAGTAGAATTGAGAAAGGAAAGCAAGCTGATCGTAACGGAAACCTAATTTGGCAGCCAGAACAAGAAAGTGTTAAAGAAGTTGTTCTAAAACTTGCCCGTGGACATATTGCTTACGAACTAGGCATTCAGCGTATTGATGAACCAGAGTTTATAAATATTTTCCCATTACCTGCCATGGCTAAAGAACAATTAGAAATATTTTTCTCGTTAAATTTCCATCATCTATATCCAGAGATTGGTAGCCGAGCTTTTGTAAATATGCTCTCAGGCAAGGTCAGCGCTTTTGAGAATTGGTTAGTCGTGCAGAGCAGTCGATATCAATATGCTGTAGGTCAGTCCGAAGGCGATTGGGTAAAGATAATTATAAATAGCTACTTAGCTTATCATGTGATATGGGACTAAAAGTGTATAAAAATAGATCAAATGAATATGTTAATTGTAACTGTTTCAGTAATCACTTTTGTGGGAGCAAATGTGCCAACTTCTGCTTCTCGCTCTTTCAGGATAAACAGACATAACTAAATCCCTACGCCACAAGAGATTTAATTATGTCTAAGCGACAAAATGCAGAGCTACTTTTGTGTTGTATAAACCTTGATGCGTGTATCTACCCGCTTGAAAACGTTAACGCCTTCAGATGATAGCTGCTCATCTTGAGTGAAAACACCAAGAAATCGATATAGTGTCCGGTTCAGCTCATCACGAGAATGAGCCATTACGATACGATAACGCCACGTTTCCCTATAGTTACGCGTTGGATTAAGACTCTTTTCCGTTATCAGGTCACCATCAGTGGAAAGTGAATTGTCCCACTCCCCCGCCTTATACAACCGCGGAAACCAAACCATCACATCTCCTCCCAAATCAATCGCCTTTACAACAGTCTCAGGTACCCGCCAGCTACCTGATTGGTGGTGTCCTTTTTTCCCATAACCAAAGCACTGCAAAGCATCCTTGTGATATCGGAATACTGCGTAAGGACCCACTTCAATAACGCCTTCGTCAATATGCTTTTTAGCGGTATAACGGCTGTCATAGTCCCAAGGACGAAATAAGCCTTGTGCTTCCTGTTGGGCTTTTCTATCCCTAACAAGAAAGATGAATTCATCAACAAGATGATTAATCTTGTCCAGTGTCGTGTTATGAGCTGGAATTCGTTTTTCAATAAAGCCTGTCGCTTCCATGATGTCCAAACGGCGGACTCCGTCAGCCATTTTAGCGTCATCGCTATCATGGTGCGCCTCGTCTATTTCAAGATACAACTTCAGCTGTGGAAAAAGCAGGTTTGCAAGATAAATTTTTCCGGAGTGCCCTTCCTTTCGAATACACTGCTGGCAAACGAACTCAAGGTCAGGGTCATTCAACTTGTGAAAAATGCGGTTGATAATGTAGTGTTCCCAGCGCTTATGGGAGATTTTTGATAACGCCCGAAGAATATAGTCATCTTTACTCATGTTAATACCATTTAAAAACAAATAACCAGACAAAAAACTTAACTTAGACGCCTGTATTCGCAGGCGTAGTATCAAAATAGTAAATATATCATCGCTATAATACTTAGCGCAGTAGTTACACTCATCTAAATTCTGTCTGCCACTTTAAAATAACTTAGGTTTCTTGCACTCATATATCTTTTTTTCTTTTGTTGGAAAAGTAATAGCAATTCCACTTTCACGTATGTAAGAAGTCTTTAAATTATCTACGTATTTCTCATCCATCAACAGTTCGCGCTGTTTGCTTTCACAAAACTTGATGAGGTCATTTTTATTGCACAAATTATTGAGGCATGGGCCCTCTACGACCTTATTACCCGCCACTTCAGCCGAATCGCTTTTTATCCTAGAAGAAAAGGGTTTATCTCTATCTTTAATCAGCTGAACTACTGCTGACTGCGAGCCAGTATAATTGATTGGCACAGTAAGAAATCTCATCCCGTTTTCATAGGTGATTTTACTCTGAACATGCAGCGTTTCAAAAATAATGTCATTTGTATCAAGCTTAGAGCATAAAGTTTCGGCAATATCATAATCTTCATTAATAAAGCCCTTTGCGTATTCATCTGCTTGTTTTAATAGTTTATTTCTGGCTTGACGCGACAATTCTTTTCCTTTTGCATCTTGGTAAATAGGATTGTCATAATTCGTGTAACTTTTATTCCAACTTTCTATACCAAAAATACACAGATCATTCCCCTCTGTAGAGCAGCCAGAAGAAGTAATAGCTACAACCATCAGGAAGGCAATACGTTTGAATTTACACACTTTCACTCCTTAAAAGTCCTAATAATTCAGTTGTTAAGTAAAGACATTACTGTTAATTCTAGATTTAATCTTAAATATAACCTAAATTCAGGATATTTATTATTCATAAAAATCAATGCAAGGTAGTAATTACGAGATATAGTAAAAATAGCTCTATTTTAGAAACTAAAAAATATCTGTATACGCAAGGCGACAAACATGAAACCCAAGAGTACGCAAGTTTTAGAAGAACTCAGATCTAAATTACGTCCCGCATCGGTGGCGCAGGTAGGTGGTTTTCGCCCTACAACAGACCCCATTACATCTTGGTT
Source organism: Providencia sp. UF-183 (assembly GCF_058246155.1). Classification (NCBI taxonomy): domain Bacteria; kingdom Pseudomonadati; phylum Pseudomonadota; class Gammaproteobacteria; order Enterobacterales; family Morganellaceae; genus Providencia; species Providencia sp. UF-183. The sequence goes on from NZ_JBSICD010000005.1 coordinate 196,927, forward strand.
TTTGAAAGGAGTCGCTCTGCCAGGTGAAGGATTACCAGTTTGGCAAGGTCTGCCAATGTTTCCTCTTCTTCAGATCCGTGTAGATGAGCTTCCCGTGATCCCTGAACAATTGGAGGGTATTGCGCTCCTTGTGCTCTACCACAATATGGAAATCCACCCATTTGATAAACCTCATGGAGAGGGTTGGCTAATACGAGAATATACCACCCTCGAGGGACTAGAGTTATTACCCGCAATAGATACGCCGTACCGTGCATTTCCGATTCGATGGTTGCATGTCAATGATGATGCTCCGGGATGGGAGGATGCTTGGGATATTGTTGACCTTTCCGACGTAAACGAGGATGAGGAAGCAAGTGACAGCTTCTTTGATGATTTTAATCGATATAGAGGAACCAAAGTCGGAGGCTATCCGATGGAAATACAACATCGTGTGGGAATTCAAGATTTCGTCTTTCAGGTGGGATCAGAAGAAAAAGTAAACTGGATGTGGGCAGACAATGGTATCGGTTACTTTCACAAATCACCAGAGGGGGTCTGGACGTTTTCATGCCAGTTTTATTAGAAGTACAACGTCAGATCTTTGCTCAAAACCTAAACTCACCAGAGCCAACGTCGCTTAGATTTTTGCCAGCGTCCTTCCCAGAGGTCAAAACGCTTGAGTTGTTCAAGCTTGTGTCGAACGACATCCTCCCCCACCGATGAGAGAGTTTTCTTTGGAATTGAAATACCAAAAAGGCCTTCAGCGACTGGGAAAATCTCACATTCTGATGTCAGTGATCCCAGCGTTTTTTCTATCTTATTAAGATCTGCTTTTACAATTAGTTGGAGTCCCATTAGCTTTTAAACTCCATAATGGCAACATGCTCAAGCGCTTGTCTAATCTGGGCTTGAACTTGATCAGAGATTGATTGCCCTCTGATGTCATAAACGATCCGACAAGTTCGAATGTGCGGTGGAAGCTGCGTGGCTCCCCAGGATATTCTAGCAAGATTGTACGCAATACTGAGCTTTATCGATTCCTGGGATGCCAAGCTGTGGTTCGCTACAAGAATAAACTCGCCGCACTCTTCATTTATAAATTCAGGGGTAAACATACACCTCCCTTTTATTATCTTTGTCAATTTATATCAATTGAAGACTATCATTACAATTAGTTTTCATAGCAACAATCTTGATCAAGCAACAATGTACACATATCGCTCTCGGCGGTTTCTGATTTAATAAACTGGCCCTCTTTATGAAACGAACGTAAGTAACATCATTTCAAATGGTTACCTATTTTTTGAATTGTTTACAGTAACAAGTGATTGTGTAAAATCAAGGCAAAACCAACTGTATAGAGGGTTGTTTGATGAGTTGCAAACAATGCCAAGAACTCTGTGTTAAATATGTAATACGCGTACCTGAACAATTACGCTCTGCAATCCGGATTGCAGAGCGTGCACTAAATGAAGAAATTCTGGTTGAAACTAAATCAGCTGATGATTGGAATCAATATAGCTTCCGTGAATGTGCCGAAAAGATGATATGGGGTGATATCGTTGATTATCATTTTATATGTAAGCATTGCGGAACTCAGTTCGTATTGGCCGCTGAAACCTATCATGGCAGTGGTGGTTATTGGTCGCCCGAGAATGAAAAACCATCATCTATAATTGACTGATTTTTATTCTATTTTATACAGAACTAATCAGTGTTATGCCACACAAATTTACTCATAGGGTCTATTTTGATGGCAATGTGTTTAGTATTATGTTCAGGCTATCATCAGATCAATAAGATGCAATGAAAAATAGGATAATCAATGCGAGACCTCACAGAATTAATTGATCAACAGAGATCTGGCTGGCGTGTTGTGGAGCAATTACTCCAAGAAGCGGCTAACCACTATGAAGTGCTTCCCAGCAATTCAACATTAGCGAGCCCTGAGTTACATCAACTTCAGCTGACCACGTTCTCGCCGCTGGGTGCGGTTCTATTCGAAACTGGTGGAATACTGATTGATAATGGTTGGCTGAGGGTTCTAGGCTCTGGTCACACTAAACTATCACGCACACTCGCTTCTTGGACTCCATCTCTAACAATAGGTCAAAAATTTAAGGCTTTCTTAGTTGCAGATGATGCATCCGGTGGTTTTTTTGCAATTAACGGAGGTGAGTTTGGGAAAGATCATGGTGGAGTATATTATTTCGCACCAGATACCCTTGAATGGGAAAGCCTTGATACTAACTATTCAGGTTTTTTGCATTGGGCTCTTAGCGGCGATTTAGATTTGTTCTATCAAAGTGTACGCTGGACAGGCTGGCGAGAGGAAATATCGTCAATGAATTATGATTCCGTCTACTCCTTTTATCCTTTCCTTTGGACTGAACCACAATTGTCGATAGATCAGCGATCACGAAAACCAGTGCCTATTGAAGAATACTGGTCATTCAGCCTGAATTTGCAACATCAATTAACCAATATGTAAATGACTTACCGACTCTCTGGGCAGACTGATTTATGCCTCATGTAGCTGGGGCACTGATTTTGAGAAGTTCAGTTTTTAGTTATACAACTGTTTTCGTTATTATTTATTTTTCTTGTAAATTAACCAATCATTCCAGACATTATTTGCATTCAGATCCTGATACCCACGGCTTTTGTCCATATCATCTACAACTTCCGCTGGTAACTCAATCGCAGTAGCATTATCACAGATAGATTCAACCTCGCACTGAGTCAATTCATACCCTGCCTCTTTCTCTTTTGCTTCAAACAATGCAATAAGTGAAGGAATGAATACAATAGCCATTTCAATCAACCTCCATTAATCGTTTAATACCTAATCGTTTTGGTATATATCTACTATCGCCACATTCTGCTTTTGTTGAACTCATCAGAGAGGGATAGTTGTATATTCTTAGCAAAACAGCACAGCCCTGTGCGTCGTAGTTTAGGGCGTAGCCAGTATTGATATTTGTGGTGGTCTTAGGGCCACCTATACTACTCATACGGTGGAGCTAAGACCTCTCGCTTACCATTATGGTCTTGTTCACTGACTATGCCTTGCAATTCTAACTGCTCAACGATCATTGCGGCTCTGTTGTAACCGATTCGGAACTGCCGCTGGATCCCTGAAATAGAAACACGCTGTTTTTCTACGACATACTCAGTTGCTTGATCAAATAATGGGTCAAGTTCTTCCTCTGACACATCTCCATTCTGAGCATCCTCATAAAAATTAAGATAACTCGCGCTTCCCCATCGTTTGCAATAATCGACTGTATTCCTGATATCTGAATCACTCACATAAGTACCTTGAATTCTTATAGGCTCAGATAAACTCGATGCTACAAATAGCATGTCACCCAAACCAAATAGTGATTCTGCACCATACTGGTCAAGGATTAAATTAGAGTCAGCCCTAGACGACACAGAAAGAGCAATACGTGTAGGAATATTAATTCGAAGCTGTGAACCGATACTGGTGGATAAAGGGCTGCGAGTCGTTAGAATTAGATGAACACCAACCGCATGACCTTGCTGGCTCAATAGAACTAACATTTCCCCTATTTGTTTATACTCGCCAATGAGTTGGACGTAATCATCAACACAAACAATAATTTCAGGCTCATAGCCTAAATAAAGATGCTCACTATAATTCTCATTAGGACGCCAGAAGGGATCAGGTATAGGCCTACCTAACTCTTTCGCATTTGATATTACCGTATTGTATCCACTCAAATTACGTTGATTTAATGCTCCAAATAATTTTTGTCTACGCCTTGACTCATTAACCAAAAACGTTAATGGCTTTATTGATTCAACAGGAGCAGAGGCAACAGGAAATAATAAGTGGGGTATATCGTTGTATAAACTAAGTTCAAGCTGGCTTGTATCAAACATCACAAAGCGAACTTTATCCGGCGAGTTTCTGTATAAAATGCTCATTATCAAGGAATGCATTAACATTGACTTGCCTGAGCGCGTCACGCCTGCAATAAGTAAATGTGACATTTGAGCGAGATCCCAGCCAACTGGCTCCCCTATAATATCTTCTCCTAGCATGACTGAAAGGGAAGATAATCCATTGTTTCCACACCATTGATTAAAGCATTCAACAAAAGGCACCGCTCTACGATAGGTATTGGTCACGCGCAATCCGATGTAAGGTGTGCCCGCAATAAAATCAATAACTTTTATATCAACGACACTCAAGGAACGACACAGTTCTGGCACTAACGCTGTCACTTGAGAGGCTTTTATCCCTCTGCCCAGTTCAATTTTAAAGAGTGCAAATATTGCGCCTTCATCAAAACCGACAACCTCACCTCTTATTTGGTATTGCACAAAGCAAGATTCAATAGCACGGGCTAAAGCTTCTAGCTCTTGAGGTGACCAGCAAAGCTCAGAGGTATAAATAAACGGTTGTGCCATCAATTCCTCCCATCAAGGTGTGTTAATTCAGTAAATTAGAGTAACCTTCGATATTTCAGCGATTACCAATAACACCAACTGATATTTTTTAAAGTTCTCGGCTTGCTCCAGCACACTTTTATATACTTAATAATTTGCCACTGGAAGGAAACCGTTTTGATGTCATAAATCATATCCGTCATTTATTGAGCGAAACCATCGAACTTTTCGCCATTAAGCACATCTTTCTCTTTGCATTGGTTGGTATTGGTTACTTTTACACTAACTGCCGGTAATATATACAAAATAGGTTTGGATAATATTATCACATAAATTCAGGCGGGTTTGGCGGTGAAAGCTAAAATTATAGCAATCTTGTGAGCCCGATAATCATTGCTCAGAGTTAAAAGTAGGGAACTGGTAATCAACAATATATGCGCCCATAGGTCCAGTTTTTGTTGCCACCCATACTGTTCCTGTATATGTCTGAGTTTTCGATTTTGGATTGCTAATACACAGTAATTTCCATTGTTCAGTATAGGTTTCTTTTATCCATATACCGTGGTCACATCGACTAAATCGGCTAGTACTAGGGCCCGGAGATGTAATTTTATATTCAGTTTGGTAGCGAATGGTTTTGTCTGTTAGTAAATACGTCAGCACATCAAACACAGGAACGATGAATACAAGAGCCATAAACCCAGACTGAAGAAAATTTTTAAATACGTGCTTTAGTGGGCGGCGTAAAATGCTCCAAACTCCACCGATTACACTTACAACAGCAGCAAACGTAATAGAAATAGTCCATTTTGGAAACCATTCAAACATAACAGTTCTATGGCCTAATATTAGTGACCAATACATGAATGCTATCCAGATGACAACTGGAACAGCAATCAAGTAAATAGACATTATTTTGCTCTTGTTGCCCCGACTGTATGACTTGAATTGGTATTCCATATAAACCTTGTATCGCTAAAAAAACGCGCCTTCATCGAAGCACTGATTCATTATGTATTTTAAATCAAACTAATTATATCTATCACGATACTGCGGCTAAGTAGATTCAATATTTAAATAAATTATTTAATTTCAATTTGTTAAATCACACACTGCTTATATATCTCAAAGTTTTTTATAATTCGTTGGTAAACAACTCTCTCTTTTTCCCCAAAGTATGCGGGGTGGCATGATTTGATAAAGAATATTCCCTCAGCCCAAAATAACTCGTCACTAATTTTCACCATCGAGCAAAAAATGTGATTTTTAACCACCCTAAATGTCCCGCCACATATAACAATATTGGGCTTCAGTAACTCTATTTGTTGTTTAATTTCAGTTTTATGACTCTGAACAAACTCACTAAGCTTTTTATCAGATGTTCTATTTTTCCCTGACGACTTCATAATGTTAATGTACGCTATTTTTTCAAACACCAACCTTTCAAGTCTTTTCTTTCTTGCATTTTCATAGGTTATGTTATCACCATAATTTAATATGCCTTGTGACCACAAACCAACACGACGAAGAACTGAAGAACGTCCATGGGACCATTTCGACTTTTTATTATCCAGCGAGTTTAAGATGCTTTCTCTGATATCGATGTTTTCTTTTGTTCCATTTGTTTCTTTCAGTAAAAAAAGAAGTCTCAGCGATGATGAAAAATAGCTCTGCGTTAGTGGCCCATCAAGATTAAAATTACCACTGAAATTATTTTTCCATTCAGTCAAAAATAAATCATGGCTCTTCAATTTAAATTCTCCAGATTAAAACTTAGCACAAATTTAAAGATGCTTTAAAAGTGAAATTATCACACAAATAACCAATATGAGATACCACACTCCTAAACAGGTTATCTCAAAAAATTTCAGATATATATTATCTCCTTAAATAACTATCATTTTCTTTTATTTCAAGGAGTAATATGTCTCAGCACTCTCACTTTAAACTGCTACTGTCAGCTCTACCTCATTCATTCCAAACCTCTTTTTTCAACCAACTCAACCACCTAATAAACTACTCTCCCACCATCGGCCTGATGGGTAAAACAGGGACTGGAAAATCCAGCTTAATTAACGCCCTATTCGAATCCACCCTATCGTCCGTCAGTAATGTCTCTGGCTGCACACGGCAAGCCCAGCGCTTCAATATGGTCATAAACAACCATGTGCTCACCTTTGTAGATTTACCCGGCGTAGGGGAAAGCCTTGAGCGAGATAGAGAATACCACCAGCTCTATCGTAATTTATTACCAGAACTGGATTTAATCATTTGGGTACTCAAAGCCGATGATAGAGCGTGGTCTTCTGATGAACAGTGTTATCGCTTTCTCACTGAGCAATGTGGCTATCAACCAAGCCTCTTTCTATTTGTGTTGAACCAAGCCGACAAAATAGAGCCCTGCCGCCAATGGAATGAACTGAGCCACCAGCCCTCCCCTGAGCAAGTGACTAACTTAGAATTGAAGCAACAAACCGTAGTAATCGCCTTTAAGCCGCATCATCCTGTGATGACGGTTTCTGCGGCAGAAGGTTACCAACTGACTGAATTAGCAGAGCAATTAATACAGGTATTACCGGCAGAGGCTAGTAGCGGTGTGGCTAGGCAACTGAATAACACTTACCGGACGCAATCCGTGAAAAACTCTGCACGTAATGATTTTGGGCAATATGTCAGTGATATTGTGGATACCTTAATCGATATCATTCCCTTGCCACCACTGATAAAACATACGCTCAGCACTGTCAAAAACAACATCGTTTCCGTCGCTAAATCCCTGTGGAGCCTATTCTTTTATTGGGCTTTCACTATTAGGGATCTTGAGTATTGCACTTAAAGTCTCCTCAACACTGAGTGACCGAGGATGTGTATCTTTGCTCAGCGAAACTGAAAGCCCTATCTCTGTTCATGAATATCCGAATAGCCCGGCTTTTATCTTTTATCAACTGCCACCATCACCCTCGTTCTTTTGGGTAAGTAAAAAAACAGCCGATAATACATGGGTACAGCTTTATCAGGCGGTTACTCAATATGGAAATTTATCAGAGTCAGATAAGGTGGGATGGATAAAAGCAGAATACATTGAACAGCAAGATCCTCTTCTTTGTTTTCCTAAACGTAAACCCTAAGCTTGATTTTTCCCTCTAAAACAAGATACTCACAACTAGAAATGTTGTGAGTTAAATACAAAAAGGTAACATAATGAATAAGATAAAAAGCCTATTTGCGATGAGTTTATTGGCAGTCAGTACATTTAGTTTGGCTGAAGAACAACAGCGTTATGCAAGCATCACACATACGAGTTCAAATTTTATTAACCAAGGCTACTGTGGTTATTCATTTACCCTCGATAATGGGGGTAGCCATATGGTTCTAGACCATGCGGAGTTTGGTGCGCTTGAGATAACCTTGAGAATGAAAGATGGGCAAGGAAAAGTATTAGGGGATACGGTACTGGAAGTGGAACCTTTTGGCGATTCTAGCGCAACTCGTGCCACCTTTGCAGGATTGGAAATTCCTTGTGAAGATGTTGCTGAGTTTGAAGTGGTTAAAGCCGTGGAAGATCAGAACGGGCATAAAGTTGAGTTACCGCTATCGATCTTTGAGGCCAATAATCCTGAGTTGGCGAAGATGTCGGTGGCAGGGGAAAGATAATAGTTTTTTTAGATATGTATCAAAGTAACGAGTGGCAGATTGAATGATCTGCCATTTTTGTTTTTTTTACTCTCACGCATTCTGGGTTAGAATGAACTAATATTTATCAGCTAAAAACGTGGTGACTTAAAGGATAATTAGCATAAACATCTACCCATAACTCAGCTAACATTAAAAGAACGGTATAAAAATCTTCTTTAATATGCATACCATAGTTAATACAAGTTATTGTTTTACAAAATAGAAATAATAGCTACAATGGCAAAAAAGTATAATTGATTACTAGATGGGTATATTCATATTGAAGCAACGGTGATTTATGGGGATTTTGTTTTTATTTTCTTTATTATTGGCTTGGCCTACTTATGGAATATCAATAATTTTATATATTGGTATTTTTACCTATCTAGCAAATTCAAAAGATAAAAATAATCTCGTTAAAAATAAAACAGTCAGAAATTTCGCTAAGAATGGCGAAACGGGATATCCATCTTGGATAGATAACGAAAATGAATTGAGTATATTTTTAGAGGTAGTTCAGCAATTATCTTTAAGAAAAGGAGTCCCTTTACTCTTTTACACATCAGTCTTTAAAAATAAAAATTCCAAGGAAAAAATTTTTTCTTATTTAATGAATATAGAAAAATCAGGGGCTAGCTTTATTGAACAACAGATATTAACATCCGAGATTATCTATAATATATGGGAAGAGCAAAAAAAAGTATATTCAATAAAAAATATAGAACCAAGTTACTCACCAATAAGTAGTATTGTAAATACACACAAAAACAACACTAAAAACCATCAAGCATTTATTCGATTTTTGTATTTAACAAGAAAAACAAACAAAAAAATAAAACATGGAGTTAATTCTTTAAAAATACCACAAGATAAGCTAAATGTTTTCTTTGCAAATGAGGTTGACTATAGTAATTTATCAACACCAAAAATAAAAATAGAATTAAAATCCAAAAATAAAGAAACACTAAATATTTTATTTTTCAAAATAAATAAAAATTTAGATAAAAAAGTTTTATTTATCTGCTTTCTTTTTAAAGAACTTGGAGATGATTCATTTTTTTACTACCTAGCAAAAAATCATAAAATAACCAATAATACTGTTATTGGTGATAACCTAGATTTTAAATTCATAACCAATGGTATTTTAAATGCTAAAAGAATATAGGATAAAATCAGAAGGGAAAGAACTAATCTTTTACAAGTTTAATTTAAAGAAACGAGGTAAAACTAGGTTAATATTCAAAGTAAGCGAGCATTTATCCTCATTCTATAAGGAAATAGCAAAAAAAATCGAGTCCTACTACTACTCAATGCTTAATGATGAAAATTTATATTTCTCTAAATTAATGTTAAATAATAGTTTAGAGGAAAAGATGGCCAGAGGATTTATTAAAAATGTCCCTCATGCTTTTTTTAAAGAAAGAAGCGCTGTAACTAATGCATTAAAGCATATAGGCTTTGATCTAACATTAAAACTAGATATAAAAGATTTCTTTAATAATATAAAACCACGTATGCTGCAAGGGCTGTTGGATGAGAAATATTTGCATTTGTGTTTTATAAATGAAACACTGCCACAAGGATTAAGCACTAGCCCTATAATCTCAAATATTGCAATGATAAATATAGATAGAATGATTTATTTGAAATTATGTTCTATTTTACCTATCGATAAATTTATTTTCACTAGATATGCTGATGATATATCAATAAGCATAAAAACCATTGAAAATAACGACATTAAAGCAATAGCAAAGAACATAATAGAAGAAGTGACATTGATTCTAGATAAAAAAGGGTTCCAAATCAATAATAAAAAAACAAAAATAATGTTAAAAAGTAATGGATATAGAACAATAACTGGCATATCAGTAAATGAACACGAAATAAAACCGACAAGAAAAACAATAAAAAAATTAAGGTCAGCTGTGCATAATTTAGATTTTAATGGTGCAGTCGGATTACTAAGCTGGATTGAATATGTCAAAAGAGCGAAATAATCGCTCTTTTGACAAGAGCCTACGTTTTAAGTGTAAAGTGTAAAACACATTTTCAGAACGGACAATTCAGCGGACGAAACATCACGCCATACCTGTATAGGATAAGTCTCTAAGCTAGGCTTGCAAACTATAACCTAAAAAAAGTAAGAAGTCTTGGCTTATTTATGATTATTGAAAAACCTTAAGTTGATTGTAAGTAAGACTATGATTTGTATTAGTCCCCATAAAAAACAGTAAAATAAATTTTAGGCCCAACAATAGGCCCAAATTTAAAGTTGAATTGAATTTTATTAATTTAAAATCAACACCATATAAGCTTAATTCAGACTCCGCCAGCATGAGTTGCGGGCTTTTTTATATCCTGCACTGTCCTATTTTATCCCACACAAGCTAATTCCTTTAGGCCCATTGATAGGCCCAACGAAAAAAACTAACATCTTTGTTGGGCCTAAACGCATGGAGATTTTTCATGGCAAGAAAAACTAAGCCATTAACCGATACCGAAATCTAAGCTGCTAAACCACAAGATAAGGACTATCAGCTATATGACGCTGATGGACTCACACTGTTAATCAAATCTAGCGCAAGCAAGTTATGGCAATTCCGTTACTACCGCCTTTATACAAAACAAAGGACCAAACAAAGTTTTGGGGCATATCCCGCCCCGCGAAAGCCCGTTGGGACGAAGTCAACTTTGAAACTAAGGAATGGAAGATACCCGCTGCTATAATGAAGATGAACCACCGTGAGCACACTGTTCCATTATCTGACGCTGCTTTAGCTATACTAGAGCTCATGAAACCACTCAGTGGTCATCGTGAGTTTATCTTCCCTAGCCGTATTAAACCTACCCAACCAATGAACAGCTAAACCGTCAATGCTGCATTAAAACGCACTGGATTCGGTTGTATGTTGGTTTCACATGGCCTACGTTCAATTGCCAGCACCGCCCTCAATGAGCAAGGCTTTCCACCTGATGTGATTGAAGCCTCCCTCGCACACGTTGATAAAAACGAAGTGAGACGCACCTATAACTGCAGTGATTACTTAGAGCAAAGACGCCCTATGATGCAATGGTGGGCTGATTTTATTGAGAAGGCTGATACGGGAAGTATTATTGAAGCCGGGATAAGAGGGATATCGCTAGTTGGGTAATTTGTGTGTACCCGCTCGAATTCGAACAGGTACAATAACAGTATAGAGCTATACGCCATCTATATGTCAGCTCTGCACCATTATCGGACATTACAGCAGTCTGCACGCTATTAATAATAAGGGAGCAAATCATTCCACCTTCAGTGTCCGCATATGAACGACTTCGTTTTGTGAGTGCAATCGATGGTGATACCAAAATAGCGTGTTCAAGTTACTCTGCTGTTCAATTATGCGTTTTTAAAACTCGCCTAAATATCAGGCGAGCGATTAAAATTAGTGCGGATAGCTGACTAAATTAACGGCGGGATTGACGGTAAAATAGGTACTTCAATGACTGTTGGACCTTGTCGATTGAAAGCCTCCTTGCATGCCTCTTTGACTTGCTCTGCTGTCTCTGCTCGAATAGCAGAACACCCATACCCTTTAGCTAATGCAACAATATCTAACCCAGGAATATCAAGCCCTGGTACATTCGGAGTTTCTTCCAACACTGCGAACGATTTCAATATCGCGTATTCATTATTTTTAGGTATAACAAAAACAATCGGCAATTTCTGCTGAACGGCACTCCAAAGCCCCTGCACCGAATACTGCATTGAGCCATCACCAATTACCGCAACAACGGGGCGATGACGACCGCTATCTTTTTCTCCCAAAGCAATACCTACACTCGCCGGTAAGTTCCAGCCTAAAGAACCACTGGCAAAGGTATAAAACGAATCTGGCGCTTCAATCGGCCACTCACGGTGTAATTCACCCAGATTAGAAGGGGATTCTTCAATCAAAATCGTATTTTTAGGAGACACTTCGCGTAATGCTCGGAAAAGTTCCGCTGCACTTAATACTGATGACTTAATAGCGAGCTCCTCTGCCACAGGATGAGGAGCCATATTATGCACTTGCTTACGGATGGCTGCTTTAGCAGGTCTTGCCGTCACTAACGCCATTAAACCTTCAATCGCCAACACAGCATCACTCAACAAACTATCCCCAACAGGGGCTCGACCAATTTCAACCGCATCATCCGTTATGTGCAGTAAACGCAATCCTTTAGGAATATAATCACCTTGAACATAAGGGTAATAGCGAAATACCGGAGCCCCTATGACAATGGCTAAATCATGGCCATCCAGTTTTTCAGAAAGCGGTTTTATCGCAAAAGGAAGCCCCCCTGCATATAACGGGTGGTTTTCAGGAAAAGCAGGACGCTCTGATGCGGGTGCAGCCCAAACCGGAATATTTAATTTCTCCGCAAATTTAACCCCAATATCCCATCCCTGCCCCCGAGCAATTGCTGAGCCATAAATTAACACCGGATTTTTTGCATTATTGAGTGCATCCGCAAATTCATTTAAACGGATCGGGTCATAGCCAATACGTTGAGGTATTGAACGCACAACCGCGCGTTCTTCCAATGCAGGTTTATCCCAATCATCCAGTGGAATAGAGAGAAAAACAGGACCAGCTGGTGGTTGCATTGCCATTGCATAAGCTCGCATAAACGCAGCTGGAACGTCTTCCGCTCGAGCGGGCTGATAGCTCCATTTAACCCAAGGTTTTGGTAATGTTTCTGGCTCAATATTGGTTAACCATGGTTCCATTAACAGCATTTCTCGTGTCTGATTTCCTGCCGTAATTATCAATGGTGTTCGATTCATGTAGGCGGTTAATATATTGCTCATCGCATTACTTAATCCGGCCGAGGTATGCACGTTAACCATCGCGACCTTACGGGTTGATTGAGCATATCCATCGGCTGCAGCAACCGCAGATGCTTCTTGTAACGTTTGGATATACCGAAAATCCTCAGGGAAATCCTTCAAGAAAGTTTCTTCGGTAGAGCCAGGATTACCAAAAACGGTCGTAATATCTAATTCACGCAATAAATCAAAGGTGACTTGGCGAATTGTTTTTTTCATCATTCAAACTCCGAGGGTAGTGAAAGATTGCAACTTATGCATGTAAATACACGAGAAAAGCGGCCATTGTGGCCATGGATAAAACCGTACTCAAAAAGAACGTTGATGCCATTTCTTGCTCTGCTGTTTTGTATTGCATCGCTAATATCACACTAATGGTTGCGGCGGGTAACGCTATCGTCATCACCGATAAATCAGCAACAGTGCCTTTAATGGACATAAAAATACACAGTCCTAGCGTTATCACAGGCGCAATAATATTTTTGATGATGACAGAGATGAGAACCGTAGAATTAATAGTGACTTTCTGGCTATAAAGAATAATACCGGTTGAAAATAGGGCTATTCCACCTGTGGCGGTTCCTATTAAGGTTAAAGACTTTAAGATATTTTCTGGGATATTAAAATCCAACATAAGGATAATAAACGCTAAAACGGGCAACCAAATAATGGGCTCTTTTACCGTATTTTTTAAATTCTCTGCCATGCTGACATTCGAACCACCATTTCCTTTTGTTGATGTAGCTGTTGATAATGACAATAACGTTAATGGGACTAAAATGAGGTTAATGATAATGCCACATAATGAAATCGGAATAGCGCTTTGCTCCCCATATAAAAACCCCAAGACAGGGATCCCAATAAAAGGCCCCGATGGTGCCGAGGTAGCTAATGCTTGTAATACTGCAATCGGCTTACTCCGATGGAAAATGAAATGAGCGACAAAAAAAACAACACCATAAACACCGACCATGCTAACAAGTAACACACCGGCCATATCCAGTTGTTCCAGTAAAACGGACCGTTTAACACTTAACATTCCCGTAAATAGGGTTATTGGCAATGCATAAAGCATCACTAATCGATTTAAAACCGTACTTTGCGCAGCATTAAAATCCTTATGCCAAGCAGCAAAATACCCTAATAAAAGCGTCACAATAATGGGCAATAATGCGGAGATTATAATCTCTAACATATTTCTTATTCCTTAAATCCTGTATTAAATTGGTATTATTTTTCTGACAAAAATAATGGTGTGACGAATTATCATCTTTCAATGATGTCACCTATTTTTATGCCTTAAACCTATTTGAGCCATTACTCACTAAGTATATGGTTTACGCTTTTACCCCCCCGTTTGCGGTTATTTAGAATAAATGCCAGTGATGAAGGAGAAAAACAGCGTCACTCATAACTCCGTTTGAACGTGGGCTAAACTACGTATCCACGGTGTGTCTTTTTTGAGTGCTGAAGGTAATTGTTGTAGTGCTTGTTTTGCTTGAGTCATTCCTGCATATTCGCCATATACCAACACATACCAACGACGGCCATGTCGCTGTGTTTCATAAACGAGATAATTGGATAGCTTCTGTTTTTTAGCTAACGCCAATAAGGGCTCTGCTTGGCTTGCACTACTTAGTTGCAATGTATAATGACTTTTCGGGGCATCCTTTAGCGCTCCCCCTAAATTCAATGGGTTCAGCGTTTTTTTGACCACGGGTTTTGGTTCTGCGCTTATCTCTTCTGAGACTAAAGGTAAAGCATCCACTACCTCAGAAGGGTGCGTGTCACGCTTTAGCCGCACATCCTCAGCCGCAATAGAGGATGTAACATCAATATTATTCTCATCAGTCACCGCTGGTGTGGCCATGAGTTCCGAATTGTCATCAGGGGTTTGCGCTGAATGTTCCAATACCCGTGCCACGAATAAAGGCCCCTCTGACTCTGAATTTTGCACAGCTTGGCTGGCATTATCATCATCAAGGTCACGGGATTTATCGGGGGTATCTTCGACCACAACTAAGCTAGCCTCTTCCCTTGCGGTCTCTGGCGCTAGCACTGTTTCGTTATACACCTCGGGCTTGATGTCATGCCTATTTTCAGCATAAGGGGTTTGCTCATCGGTTTGGCCAAGCAAGGCATAACCCAGCGAAACAAAGTATCTGCCCATTCTTTCACGAAAAATGGGGAACGATGCGCCCTCCTCCTGCTTAGCTTCATCATCCGCCATCGAACGAACGTCTTCCGCCACTAATTTTTCTTTCTTCACAAAAAGGTGACTTGCAGGCAGCTGCTCACATTCTTGTTCACTCATTGGGCGATAAACCCGTACAGCAGAGTGAGTCGAAAACTCGGAAATAGCTTGGCGCGCTTGTTTTGCCATCAGCCCTGCGTCCCCCTCATCAAGCGCGGCTTTATCCAACCAATGGGTCGCACATTGTTGACTTTGAATACCCCCAATGCCGTCAAAAAACATGACTCCCAAGTTGTACTGCGCAAGTGGGTATCCCCCTAAAGCCGCCTTGTGTATCCAATACCGTCCTTGGGTGAGGTCTTGTTTCACACCGTCACCATTGGCGTAATGGACACCAAAGTCGTACCACGTCGTGGGAATACTTATTTCGCCTATTTCATGCCAGCAGCGAGCTTCGGTTTGCACATCCATAAAGCAGGACGCAAGAGGGGATGAGCTCTCTTCATGAGGTTCACTGCCCCTATCGAGCATTGTATCTTGAGAATACGCTTGCTGACTTGTCGCCATGATAAATGCAACAAGCGTTATGCCTTTTTTTTTCATCATTATAGTCTACGGGCCTCTCGTCTCGTTTAGCACATCACTTCCCCACCTACGGGATATCGAAATTAATCCCAATCTAGAGTCATGGTCGCCGTAGCAGAGGCGCTTCCAAATAGATTAATCCCCCCCTCTGGGAAAGAGCAGAGACTAAAACGGTACGGAATATTGGTTTGCCCTACAGAAAGCTCAGGAATCTCAACTTTGTTCGAATTGGAACTACTATTGCTGAACGTAGTACCCCCAGTAGCACACCCGGGACGTCGTGTCCCAAAAGACGAGCGTACCGTTGCGGGGGCTAGCGAGTCCGTCGCATCCATCCTCACCTCAAGGTCATTTCCATACTTTCTAGTGACTCCTGTCATCGTCAGGACGCCAGATCTTTGGCTACTAGAGTCTCCGTTACAATTGATTCCCAATTCCCCATCAACGACCCCGAGAACATCCTTTCGGGCACCTCCAGGCTGTCCGGTGCTATTGCCAGCAAAATTCCAGAGGTTAACTTGACCAAAATCGATTACTGGTGGGGCAGAGATAGTACATGCTAACGGTGGCGGCTTAACTGTTATGGTGGCCCCAGAGTCACTAAATCCCACTCGAGAACATGGTCCAACCTCAACCTCTATCGATGGGAGCGTGTAAGTCCCCGGAGGCGTCGATGGTAACATTACAAGTTTAGCCCGCAGGTTAGTAACATCACACGAGAAGTCAGTATCAAAGCCCACAAACGAAGGTTTCTTATTGCTTCGAGCTTGCCAAACATATGGGTGATTATTAAAAGTTATCGCTATGGGGGTCTCACTTCCCTTAGCTGTGGGGTTAGCATTCTCCTTAAACAATACCTCTATGTCCCCACCCATAGAGGTATTTTTTACATACACCTTTCCTGTGAATACCATAAAAAAATATTCATTGACTTTAACCCCATAATAGGAATTTTTATTTGACCAAAAACTATTATTAGAATAGGAATTCACAGTAGCATCTAAATGAGATCCATATGAAGTTATCATCCTTCTAACTTTTTCTTTTTTTGTTTCTGAAATACTTTCCCAGATAACTTTATTTGTCGGTAATTGTTGAACAATGAGACTGTCAGGGACCTTATCCGCAACGCTAACCGTACTGTACAAGAAAAATAAAACCAAACTCGCACCTATAGTCCTACTGCACCCAAGCATATCTTGTTTTTTTATTGCCCATTGATGCCATTGCTTTCGATAATTCAGTACCCAATTTCTTTGAATGGCTTTTGTTTTGATTTGGTCTACAGTCATGCTTATATTTTCTATTTGATTTTTCATCATCATCTCTCAATCTCTCTCACCCAAAATTAGTCCACCGCGAGAACGGACGGTTGTCTTCACGGGGTTGATACTCTAATGTCGGAGGGCTCGGCACGAGGGTGGCGGGCGCTTCTTCCGGCAGCATGATTTCCGTCTGACTGTGATTGCCACAGGTGTACGTCACTTGCCGTATTGGGTTGTCTGGGCTTATCGTCAAATGCGTTAAGGTGAACTTCACCGTGCATTGACGGTCAGCACTGTTACCCCATTTCACCGAAAGCTCCCCTTCCTCCGGTAAACCGGCCAGATATACCTGCCCCATATCCCCAACTATTCCACTGATTTCATCCCCTTCCAGCGCGCTTTTTAATGTCGCTATCGCCCCAAATGGGACGGGCTGCTGGTTCGTCTGTTTTAAGGTCATTAACACCTGATAGCCTACGCGCGTCGCGATATTTACCTTCACCACCGCACCCTTAGTCGGATAGACATTGGCATTGGAATGCGTCACATCAACCCCTTCGGGTAAGGTGGTTGGGTCAATTCCCACACTGTTTTTCATATAATCCGACAGATACGGTGCCACCGCATAACCTTGCCAGTCGATGGTCGCATTGCCATTCATCAAGCTCGTACCTGACGCGCCCGGCGCACTCACTAACGCCACCGACTCCCCCATTGACCGTGAAAGCGTCACGCCGCCACTGTGGACTAACAGGCCGCCACTGGCATTCATGTTGACCGACCGCGAGGTGTCGCTGTAGCTATAACCCGTACTGAGGCTACCTTTGCTACCTTGATACCCTATATTGGCATTGCTCACTGCGGTTTGCCCTTGGTTACCCCAACTTTGCGACACGCTGTAAGACAACGAGCTGTCCAACAGACTGCCACTCAGCCCCACTTGGTTTTGTGTGCGGCCTTTATTGTCATGGGTCATTGTCGTGGTGGCATAAATTGACTGTAAGTCCGATGTGTGACCAAAAATACGAAATGGAATACTGACATTGGCACTGATTTGGCGGTTTTCCGGCCAGCTGCCGTTCGTGTCTTTCATGCGGTCAATATTGTAATTCACCCCAAAGCTGACCCCTTTCGCGCTACCGCTGTAACCCAGTGACACCCCCGTTAATGTCTTATTATTACCCCAATAATCATCTCGATTTGCCCTAAAACGCAGTGTGCCATAGCCGCCAAGTTGTTGGCTTAACTGGGTTTGAAAACTGCTGCGCCGACGTTGCAATGTCCAAGGGCTTACCCCGTCTTCCAAGTGGTAGCCTTGGCTATTAAATTCGCTGAAATTGTAGTAGTGCTCGGTGGAATAACGCAGTGCGGTCAAGTCCACAGATGTGCCGGTCGAGATCAAGCTTTTCGAGTAACGTAAACGGTACGATTGCCCTGTTTTTCGATCGGACGTGTCAATACCGGTTTTAAACTTGGCCTCCGAATGGGTCACATCGGCGGAGACCGCCCCAATTTCCCCTAATGACACGCCCGTTCCCGCACTCGCCGCTTGGTAATCTTTGGCCACTAAGGCACCACCAAATACGGTGAGGCCACTTTGCAACCCGTAGACCCCTGTTGCGAGCATAAAGTCTGATTGGCGAGACCCTTGAGTTAAGGCGCCGTTATAACGTCCCGCCGTCAGCTCATACTTCCAGCCACCCGGACGCAACATCATTGGCAATGCCGAATAGGGCACGATAAAGCGGCGTTCAGTGCCATCCGCTTCGGTCACTGTGACATCATAGTCCCCCGATAACCCCGCCTGCTGGATATCATTAATATAAAACGGCCCCGGCGCCACATAGGTTTCATACACTACGTTGCCATTTTGGCGCACAGTGATACGGGCATTCGTGTTCGCTACACCACTGATAGCTGGTGCATAGCCGCGTAATTGGTTCGGGAGCATCTGCTCGTTCGAGGTCAACTTCACCCCTTTAAACGCCACACTGTCAAAAATATCCCCATCCGTACTGGTTTCACCGGCGAGCACCGTTGAGCGCAACCCTTTAATATCTCGAGATAAATAGGTATTCGAAAAACGCGTATCTTGTTGAGTCCGGTTAGATTCACTGTCATGCCCACTGTATTCAAACCGGGTGTGGGTCATCGTGCTGCGCAAGCGCCACGGGCCGATATTGGCCCCGCCCGACACGGAGGCGAAGAGATTATCAGACTGGCTTGCTCCCCCGCCCGAAAAGTGATTTCGGCTCTGCCCCGCACTCACGCTGTAGTTAAATAACAGCGCCGGAATACCGTCTTCCCATAGCTCAGGGTTAGCATGACGAGCATAGTTCGGGCTCATCGCCACCTGAGGAATGCTCACGTCTAATCGTAGGCGGGCTAAATCCAGTCTGCTGGTCGCTTGGGGAATATAAGTAGCCAAATCATCAATCGAAGCCTGTTCATCCAACGATTTGAGTTCTGGCACATTCGGGACATTCACGCCCCAAGACTCAAGCAGAGCAGGCGTCAACATTGGCACAATCGCCGCTTTGGCATTTTTCGCAAAATGCAGTTTAAATTGCCCCATATCTTGGTTGTTCACAAAGACCGAAACGGTATAATCCCCTTCCGCCACGCCCCCTTCTTGTCCAAACGCGGATAAATCAACAGCGCTTGACTCCCCGCTTAGCGTTAAAAAGCTCGGGTCAAAGTAATCTTCACCCTGAGCCCAAGGCGTGACGCCGAGTGCCACACTGGCACTGAGCAAACTAAAGCGAAAAAAGGTCGGTAATCGGGCGCGTTTAGCGGTTTTATTGTGTTGAGTTTGTTGCATACGTCCGTCTCAATTCATTAAGCTAAGGGGCGAGTAACTCAAATTCGGGTTTCGCCATCAGAAATATCATGTTTTACGGCAGTGTTTCGCCGACATCACCTCAGGGCAGGGCCTGAGTGAGCAACGGTGTTTGTTGCCCCTCATCATCAATCAATTGCCAACTGACTGTGGTGGCGCCGTGGCGCGCGTTGGGATATGTCGCCGAGGTAAACGGTGCCAGCATCCGTTTTGCCCCCACATCCAACTGGCTGCTCCCTATTTTTACTTGCCCTAACGTCACGTAATACGGTGTGGGGTTATTAATGGTCAGTTGTGCCCCATGTCTCGAAAACTGTAATGCCTCCGCTCGCGCATCTGCACTCATGAGGGGCAACCCCTCAGGGCGATAAAACAACTTCAGGTTGTTTTGCAAGGCCAATACCATTTGCGCCCCCGACTCGTCTTGCTTTGATGACGGATTGACTTGGCTCGGTATCGCCTTCAGCGATAAGAGAAAAACGGACTCTTGATCTTGCGGAAAATCATTCTTGGTTAATCGAATGCGCAAGGTCATGGCCTCATTCGGCGCAAAACGGGTTAAGGGCGGCAGCACAATAAACGAGGGGGATACCACATTATCGGCAGCCTCAGTTTGCGCAGTAATATTCACGTCAGCAATAGGCTCATCCTCCACCATTACAGGCGCTTCTGCGGGTGTTTCAATGGCCCACTGTAGTACCCGAGACTGCAATAAATAGACATATTGCGTGTGGTTAGTCACCGTAAAGGTAATACCATTTTTGGCACTCGCTGGGTAAATTACACGGGTACTTTCCAACGTTATGCCATCACTATCACCAGAGGCAGCTGCCCAGCTCATTGAAAGACTGCTACCAAACAGCCCTATCACCCACACCCATTTTCTGAATCCCATCATGCGCTCCTGTGTGTTAGCGAGACCATTGGTACAGTTCACTCACACCACCAAATTCATTAATCACTGACCATTGCACCTTATTGGCTTGCCCAGTGCTTTTGACCGTATAGGCCTGGGTGGTAAAAGGGGCAATCATGGCACCTTGGTCACGGGCATTGACGTTCTGCCCATTGAGTGTCAACTGCGCCAGTGTCACGTAATACGGTGTTGGGTTATGCACACTTAACTGTGTCCCTTGTTGTGTGAACGTCAGCTTTTCCGGCGCTGCCGCTGAAGGCATTGATAACCCTGATGGCCGATAAAACAATTTAATCACCGTGCGAATACCAAATGAGACTTGCGTTGAGGTCATCCCTGCCTCCGCGTCTGCATCAGCCGCTTCTGGGGTCGGGCTTTTTTTAACCGACGGAATGGCCAAAAAGCTTAAATAAAAAACGGATTCACGATCTGTCGGCAATGCAGAGGTGTCATTTTTAGAAATCAAGACGGTATTGCGGCTCTCTTTTTCTAACCGAAACAACGGCGGTGTGACCAAAAAAGGCATCGACTCAGAGGGTTGGCGACTGGTATCCGGTGTCGGGAATACCCGACTATTCACCAGATAGACACGGTCACTTTGATTACTCAGCGTCACTTTGGCGCCTTTGGCCTTCGCATCAAACACCACGCGAGTTTGGCTTAAACTGAGTCCTCCCTCCGCGTAACTCATGGGTGCCATGCACAAAAAAGTAGAAAGACAGCACAATAATGTTGCCAGATAAGGACTTTTTAATATTTTTTTCATGGACAACACCTTATTCATACACAAAATCAAATGTGACGGTGGCTTTAAATTCGCCCCCTTGTCGACTTGCGTAGTTACAATTTCCACAGGTCAATGTGGCGGTTAATGGCACGGTAGCACTCGCGCCATTCAATGTGTCAAGCTGTGCATCGCTGTTCCAGTTGTTCGACGTAATTTTGCCGCTCCGAGCCAAATTGGCATTGGGGGCAAAAACAACATTCCCTTCCGTTTGCAGTAAGATGCCATACCCTTTTGCGTCCACAGGCCCCATCACATCGCGGAACAAGGGTTCTCCCCCTAGCTCCGCTGTGGTTTGCCCACTAACTTTAATGGCCGGGGCTAATCCCCACCCACTGCAACCACTGAGTGTCAGAGTTAAGGCTACCGTTGTCGCTGCGACTTTTTGTTCAATGTCATTTGAGCTAAACGCATTGCCATCATTAAATTGAACACTGGCGGGAGCTTTAATATCACAACTACCCCCAACAAACGTGGTAGTAAAATTAAACGTTGTCGATGCAGTATCTGCATTCGCGGTCATACCTCCTCCGCCCAAGAGCAACCCAACCAAAAGCAGAGTGAGTGATTTAATATGTGTTTTCATACATTCTCCTTTTGTGCGTTACTCAAATGCCACATTGAGTGTCAATGAAGCATGAAAATGGCCCGGAATAATCGCGGGCTGAAAGGGGCCCACTAACCCGACCCACACCACGGTGTCACTGTGATACGCATTATCGTCATTGAGCATCGTCAATGAATACCCTTGCCCACCCTGACCGATGGCCGCTGCTGGTTGGTAAAAATCGGTTAAGGGGATCGACGCATCTTGTTCCGATTGGCGCAACATAAACCCCACCCCATTGGGCGTGCCGCTTAAAAAAACGGTTTGGTCAACATCGTCGGGATAAGGCGTTTCTCCTTCCACCGTCAGCATGGGGCGAATCGCTTCATGCTCATCCTCACAGTGCAGTTGGATATGCAGTGGCAAGATTTGGTAAGTTTGTACTGCCCCATCCAATTGACTGACCGACAAAGGTTTAAACTGCAAGGTGGTCTCTGGTAAGGTCAAATCACACCCCAACCCTTTATTCGCAATCACCGCTTGTAAGGATAATGTCGCCGCTTGTTCAGCCGCGGGCGCCGAAACGCCTACAGCCAGCAAGCAAGCGATAAGCATTAAGCGCGGTGTTCCCTGAGCCAAAAAAGCCATCGCTTGCTCCACTGATTAGTCATATTTAAATTCAAAAGTCACATTAGAAACGAGATCGCCCCCTAAGCGCCCTTCAACTACACAATCTCCGCAGCTTAATGTGGCAACCATCGGTATCGTGCCGTCGATTGTGGTCAAGCTGGTGTCAGTATCCCAACCATCAATAGCAGAAATTGTTTTTACATCGGCTAAGTTCATATTGGCTTTGAAATTTGCATTACCGTCTGTGGCTAATAAAATGCCATAACCGGTTGTGGTCGATGACGCGGCATCTAAAAACAGGGTCTCCCCTGTATCTGCATTTGATTCACCCGCAAGTGTAATTTTTGGGGTGACGCCAATGCCTTGACAATTTGCGAGTGTCAAATCAAACGTCTTTTTAGACGCCGCATTGCCAGCTTCGATTTGGCTTGGTAACACGGCATCGCCATTATTAAATACCACGGTTGCCGGTGCCGTAATGTCACATGCCCCTTCAAAGGCAATGGTGGCGCTAAACTCAGTACTCGCCGATGTCGCCGCCCCGGCTGTCATGCTCATGAATAACGCAGACACACCCACAAGGGCTGCTGCACGTTTTATCTTATTGAATTGTTCCATTAAATTTCTCCGTTCCACCGAAATCATTAATTGCTTGCCACGTCACCCGACCGCCCTTACTGACACCGGTGTATTGCATTTGCCCAAACGGGGCTATCATCGTATTTTGTTGACGTGAACTTAAAGAGACAGCTTTCCCCCCGACATTGAGTGACGTTAATGTCACGTAGTAAGGAGTGGGATTATTGACATGCAAGGTTTGGCCTTGCCTTGAAAATTGCAACGCGGCCATCGCCTGTTGCTGTGTCGAGGATAACCCTGAAGGCCTGTAAAACAGCTTAATTACACTCCCTGTCGATACCGTAATGGCACCGCCTAATTCTACTTTGCCCTCAGGTTCATTCCCTTTCCCTGCGGGTAATGCCATCACGCGTAAATAAAAGAGGGATTCTTTATCTTTCGCCAGTACGACACTTCCCGTTTTCACTATCCGTAATTGGTTCGTGGCCCCAGGCTCGAGACGAAACAGTGATGGAGTCACTGAAAAAGGCGTATCCATTTGATTACCCTTCACATCCCCAAGGACCTGTGCTTTTACTAAATACGGAGTCACAGATGTGGCACTGCTGCTCACACCAATCGATTGCCCCCTTGCATCATCAGCCGATGAAAAGACAATTCGAGTACTGTCGAGCGAAATACCCGCAATGGACTTCGCACACACAAACCCTAACAAAAGAAAACCAAGGGATAACCAACGAGTCCTGCGCATGAACCTATCTCCTTCATCGATTATCCGATGTGCAGAGGATACTTCCCTCTGCAACATCAAATAAAACAGGCTAATTATTCAACAATGTACGCTACAAGAACTGGAGCACTGTAAGCACCTGGCTCAGGCGCTACTGCTGTTGATGCCATGCCCACGGTAAAGTTGTACTCGGTGGTTTCGCCCACTTTCGCTTCAACTTCGATTTCTTGGTTGTTGGTGATGACATCCCCTGCCGCATCCGCAATCATAAAGCCCACGGTATTCCCATCTTCGCTCACGAAAATGTTCTTATCGTTGTTTTTGACCGACGTCAGGCCTTGAACAATCAAGTTACCGGTTTCGTCAGCAGCACAGTTCGTTAATGCAACTGGCATCGTCACGCTACCCAGTTTTTCATTTGCAGCAAAATCAACCGATTTAAAAGCACCCACATTCAGGATAGATTTGCCACCGTTAACGGTGACATCACACGTTGTGCTGGTGATAATACCTTGCAGTGTGATTTCTTGAGATGCATCTGCCATCGCATTGATGCTCATGCCTGACAAACCAGTTAATAATGCAGTTGTTAACGCTAATTTTTTAAAAGACATAATTCACTTCCTCTGAAAAGATAATAAAAATATAAATTGATAATAATTCAAACTGAATTATTTAATTAAAACCCACATATAAATATATAAGTTTATCGCTGCATAAATTAATAAATAGATGCAGTCATAAACTCACAAATAATAAGTTTAAGTTTACCCTTAATATAAAAGTTAGAATTAAAAACACAAAATAATGACAGCGCTCTTTATTGTTCAACCAAGGAATATATACCCTGATCATTCTGCGCCTTTAATATTTCACTGTGTGTTTTAAATAATGAATCATATTGCGTATAAAGTGAGGGACGTTTTTTCTCTAATCGTAGCGACACTAAATAAAAAAAAGAATCTAATGAAACATTCAATTGATGTAATAAAGAAAATAATGTGACCGTAGATATTTCACAAACCCCTGTTTCATAACGTGATATCTGTTGCTGAGAGAGCCCCACTAAGTCACCCAACTGTTTACCACTCAATAAACGCTCTCGGCGTAAATACGCAATTTCAGCGCCCATGATAGATGAAAAGCCACAGATATGTGATGACTTCTTTCCCATACTGATCTCCTAAGTCAAATACTGATTCGAAATAAAATAAGAAACGCAACAAAATAAAACAATTTGGTGCATTTCCAATAAATGCAGTCATTGAAATATTAATTTTTATTAATTGTAATATTTAACGCTAAATAAATATTCTTAATAAGATTATTACAAATTAAAACACCAAGCTAATTTAACCGCCATAAAATGGTGAAAAACAAACCCTTTGAAATAAAAAGATATTTATTTCAAAAAAACAAATCAAATGTGTAAATTCTGCTAAGAAAGAGGCTTTAGTTCGTATTTAGATAGATTGATTTTACACTAAATACGTTTAAACTATTTTTCATCAACAACGCACCATATTGTTTTATTATGTTGCATTAAATTAAAATATTACCAATAAAATCAATTACTTAAATAATCATCAAAATAAACACATTTAGTAACAACTGTAAATAATTAACACCTGTTAATGTCAACATAGTATTAATTATGATCACATAGCGCCTTATTATCCCGCACATAAATGCAACAAAAGTGACCAAAATAGGCACTTAAAATAAAAAGCAGCGGAACGTGCTAACATTTTTCAAAATGGGAACCACATAAAACTACGAGAAATTTGGCGGGTAATTATCCTATCGACGCCATAATAAAGAACACTCAGTCTTGAGCGTTCTTACATTATCATCGGTGCATAGAGAGGGTTCATCTGTAAAAAAGGAAATGTCAATACTGCGGTACTGGTTTCCAAATACCTGTAAATCGCTTTTGGTTACTTGCGGTGTAAATGACGGTATGCAAGATATTACGGTGTCCTAAATAGTCTTGAATAAGGCGGGTATCTCGCCCTAAATCCGCTAAAGCATATCCACAAGCATGCCTTAGCATATGAGGATGAACTGTTACCTCCAATCCTGCTAATTCACCGTATTTTTGCATCAACCGAAAAATTTGAGACCGCGATAACGGCTGATGCTTTTGCGAAAGGAATAGCCAATTATCCTCTGCGGCGGCAAAAAACTGTCGCTTATTCAACCAAGATTCGATTGCTTCGACCTCAAGAGGCTCTAAGGGCTGCATTGTGGATAGCCCCCCTTTTAATCGCCGAACGTAAACAACATTTTGGATTAAATCAATATCACTTATAGATAGATACCTTAGCTCACTAACCCGAAAGCCATGCAAAAATGCCATTAAAAGCATACAATAATCGCGCTCAGGATAGCGCCCCTCTTTTGTTGCTTCGAGTAATCGTTCAACTTCATGACGGGTGATAAATTTACGCTGTTTCATACTGTCCTTTTATTTATTTACATTAAAGAAATTAAATATGCTGACGGAATACTGTGTATTATCGGCTTTATAAAAGTATCATTACCTCTATTGTTTTATCATGATGTCGATAATAAATACCCCTCTTTTTCTGATGTTATAATTTAATGGTAATCAGGCAGCTGTATTAATAACATGATGTTCTTTTTTATTCGACAAGATCAATTTGAAACTCCGTATAATTACTATTAATTTCTCGTTAACTGGGCAGCTAGCCGTCTAGCTTTAGTCAGTAACTAAAATAGCCGACTCATCTCCCCTAAATTCATTCTGCCATTGATGGCAATACATCAACTACAGACGAGAATTAAACCTTTACCGCCGCTGTTCACGGTTCAGTATTATTATAAAAAATATCAGATATAAATTATTACCTTGAATAACCATTGTTTTAATTCAAGGCGATAATATAGCTCAACATTCCCAATTGAAAACCACGCTATCCCCTTACCTTGTTCATTACAAACGCCCTTTTCTATCCAACTAAAAAAATTTAATCAACTCCCCCCACTATCGACATGATGGATAAAACGAGATCAGGAAATCTGGTCTTGTCAACGCATTTTTAGTTGGTTTCACTGTTTCAATTTCACCTAAAGAAGTCTCTGCCCTACTCGCTGCGGCAAGATATAAGCAATGGAAAAACTTATTTCAGTTTGCCATTAATACTGGGTTAAGAAGCTCTGAATTATGTGCATTAAGATGGAGTGATATTGATTTCATAGAAAATACTGCACACGTGCAATCCGCCAGCGTCGTCGGCGTTATTAAGAAAACCAAAACTAAAGCTGGCACTAGAAAGGTTGAATTAAATAGTGAAGCCCTGAACGCCCTAAATAACCAAAAGCAATTCACGTTTATAAAAGATGGTGTAATTTTCGAAGATCCAAAAACAAATAAAGCCTGAGCAGGTGCTGATGCAATCAAAAAAAAAGCATGGGTACCAACATTGAAAAAAGCGGGTATCAGGTATCGTAACCCTTATCAAACGAGACATACCTTTGCCACAAGACATATTAGCCAAGGCGCTAACTTATTTTGGCTGGCTGGGACATAAAGGGCCTGAGATGTTGTTTAGGCATTATGGGGGATATCTTAAGGAGTATGATGGGAGATCAGTGAAAAATGGAAATAACTCATATTTAGATACACTAGCTTCGGCTTGAACTATGAAGTGGTCGAAAATGAATTACAGTCGTAAAAATTTTTATACTCGGAGCATCTGCCTTAGCCGCCGTTGCTGCCACTCAAAAACCATAGAACCTACCGACTCACCAACCAATTATTGCTATTTATTCCGAACTATAACCGAATCCTAAATGATTTAAGCATACCTCAAGACCGTTAAGTGCATAGCTTGAACAAAACATATGCCTACACTTATTTTTAGAGAACCCTTCATGAGCTAAAACAATCAAAAACTGCTTGATAGCATTAATTTCATTATCTCTAATTTTAGTGTTTATATTTGCCAATTTAATACCAAAAATTGGAGAGGTATATTTCTCTGGAGTGCATTCAAAGTACCAAGCCTGACCGCATTCATTACAACCATAGTAAAATTCACCATAACTAAATTGTGGATACGATTTTTCGCATGGACTATCCTCAATAAAATAGTAGGGGAATTTATATTGCATCATATTATTCGTTTTGATGATGTCAGAAAAGCCATCCGCGCAAGCAAAAAAATCTCCGACAGTTACACACTCACACATTATAAGAATCCATTGTAGGTAATCATTATCAGTAAAATTAGCACACTTCACACACAGATTCATACCTACGACGCCACTTTGAATGTAATCCAACTATGCAGTTAGAAAGCAGCGCAACATGTGGACTATAATGAAATCTAGAGAGTTGGATTTTAAGTTAATACATGATAAAACATGCAAACTTAACTTAAATGGAATTAACTATGAACATTTTTACGACGAACACCTCTTTTTTGAGTGTCGATTTTTTCATGATAACTCTTTTTTTTTGCATCATGCCTTTCGCATATATCTTATTAAATGAAAATAAAGATAATTTACTTACAACACTTAGCTCTGTTTCAATTATCTTTTATAGCATTATATGTTTGTTTTTATTTGAATAGCCATGAGAGGCAATAAATACCGCCGAAGTGAGGTTTGGTATTTACTGTAATTCACATTATAAATTTCTAACATTGGTTACTTAGCCCCCCTTCATAATCAATAAAATACGCACGCAAGTTAACCTCTGCCAACCATTAGCGTTCCCCTCAATATCATCGTTAACAAGTCCAATATCTAAAAACATTAAAAATAGCCAATCCATTGATTGATAAATATTTTGTACTCATCACATTAAATACATAAGATTAAGATAAATTCACAAAAAACAATTAAACTCAACACGTACAACAATTTAATGTTTTAATGATTAATCTCTATGTAAAAACACGCTGATAATGAGCAAGTAGCATGGTTAACTGGAGAGTTCTCGCTCATCATCTCTATAAGAGGATAATAAAATGTGCACCAGCTTATCGATAACAGATAGTCACAATAATATTTACCAAGGGCGAACATTAGAATTAACCGAAGACCTTCCCTCTTGGGTCACGTATTATCCTGCCAATACATTCTTTCAGAAAAAAGCCCCAAATGGAGAGAATGGCATTAATTACACATCTAAATTCGATATTCTTGCAATAGCTACCGAAGTGTATTTTGATGGTGATAACCAGAATATATTCCAAGGGTTAAATAGTGCAGGATTAGCCTTTAGCGCTAATATGATATCTGAAGCTGAGCTGGCACCGATTAATCCCGAAAAATATTCGCTCTCATTGCCTGTTACCTCATTAGGTGAATGGGCTTTATCCCTTTTTTCTCATGTTGATGAAATTAAAAAAGCCGTTGAAAATGGCTACTTTTGGTCTCCCGTTCTGGTTAATTTTAGAAATTTAACATCACCATTCCACTATGCTTTTTATGATAAACAAGGTGGTAGCATTGTTGTTGAGGAAGTCAATGGCAAATTACAGGTTTTTGATAACCCTACCCGCGTTATGACTAATGGGCCTGATTTTCAATGGCATCTAAAAAACCTGAATAATTATAGCCAGTTATCAAACCTTGATATATCAACAAGCATGCTGGGTAATATTCGTGTTACTCAGCCTGATAGCGGTATTGCAACGTCAAATCTTCCTTCGTCAGATACTTCTGTTGGGCGTTTCGTTCGAGGAGTTTTTTACAGTACTTATGCACTGAAAGCCGATAACGCAAAAGAAGCGATGATGACACTCGCACATATTATGAATAATTTTGACCGTACTAAAAATATGACCGTTGATAATATGGGGGAAGGCGAAGGAGCTGCGGATCGTTTGCTTTCTGAATATACGGTTTGGAGCTGCTTATCTGATTTATCTAACGGTGTAATGTGTATTAGAGGCTATGGTGAAATGAACTATACTCAATATTCACTGAGCCAATTTAGCGGTGAAGGAAAGCCTGTATTTCAACAACTTGATATTTACTAATTTAAGTTATCATTGCAGAAGATAATCTAGGCTCAATTATCTTCTGCATGTCATAAACCAAATAAGCTATTTAATAGCAGCACCTTCATACTTTGGCATAGCCTTTTCAATTTCACCTAATGCAAAGGCTAAATCCACAGCCGCAATAACAGAGCCTGTATAGGAATCAATATGTGCAAGCTCTGCGGTTAATAATGCAATTTCCGCAGCATTTATTTCAGTCACCGTTCCTAAACCATTTTTATAAAAATCAACACTCGCGGTATAACTTAGTTGGGTTGTTTCGACTAAGTTTTTCGCGGCTTTATTGGCCTCGATCGCTGATTTTAAGGCATTTTCGGTTAAACTCATTTCTCGAATTGCTACTTCTTGGCTTTTTCGCAAATTCTCTTGGGCAATAAGAATATCCGACTGGGCGTTCTTCATCCGTGCCTGCCTTATCCCTCCTTCATAAAGCGGGATGCTGACACCGATCAGAATATTTGAGGATGAAGAGCTCTGGTTAATACCCGGTAGCCCTTGTACATCTAAACGACTGTTCCCCCCCGCGACTGCGCCCGCTAAATAAACTTTGGGAAAATAATCAGATTCGACAGATTGAGTCGTTTTCATAGCTGCCAGTGATAACTCATAGTTAGCGAGTACATCTGGTCGTTGGGCTAACGCATTTCTGATCCTTTCATGGGTCAATGGTGCAATATTTTCAGGCAGGACATCGTTGTCATTATATTGAATATTAATCGTTTTAAGTGGGGATATACCTATGCTAGAAAGTAATAATTGGTATTGATCTCTTTCTTTTCCCCTCGCTAAT
The DNA here is from genome assembly GCF_058246155.1 of Providencia sp. UF-183. NCBI lineage: Bacteria > Pseudomonadati > Pseudomonadota > Gammaproteobacteria > Enterobacterales > Morganellaceae > Providencia > Providencia sp. UF-183. The sequence goes on from NZ_JBSICD010000005.1 coordinate 227,758, forward strand.
ACATTCTGAAACTCTAATTGTGAGACTTGCTGTTTTGCCAATGCAACATCCAATACAGTTGCTAGCCCACGTGCTTTCTTTTGTTCTACAGCATACAGTATTCGGCGACTTCGCTCTAAAGCGTCATCCGTTATTTTTGTTTTTTTCTGTGCGGCCCCATATGCATAATAGGCAATGGTCACATCATGGATAATTTTTTGATGAAGCAAATTAAAGTTCAAATCAGAGGCTAAAGAGGCATGTTTGGCAGCATCAGCGAGTGCGCCTCGTTTGCCAAAATCAAACAATAACCATTGAAACGTAATCGCAGGGATAAAAACATGATTAGAAACATCAATTTTATCGACCAAGTCATTATGAGGAAGTTTTAATGTTCCCCGTTGATAACCGCCCAAGGCCGTTGCAGTTATCACCGGTAAATAGGTGCTTTCAACCATTCCCACGTTGGTTGCAGCTTTTTTAGCGAGTTCCCAAGCAATGCGTGTCTCTGGGTTATTTTTTTGTGCGACATCGATAAGGCTTGCTAAATTATACTGTTCTTTAGATGGTTCGTTATGTTCAGCATATAAATTCTCTTCTGGGGATGAAATATACTTGTCAGTTTCATATTGTAGAGGCTGCTGCGCTTTTTCCATAAATGAACGGCTTGTATCAACACAACCGACAAGAAAAATACTGAGTATCGAGATGAGGATAACGCGTTTTTTTGCATATCTCATTAATGGGGTCATTGTCATTACTTCTCGCTCACTAGTTCTTTAATGACTTGCTCTTTTTCTTGAGCTGATAAATTTGAAGGTATTGCATTTAACACAGCATATTTCAAATCACTGGCGGATTTTAAGTTTGTATTCGAATCAAAATGGCCTTTATGGTTGAAAGCAATAAACTCAGATGAATAATTATGGTAACTCTCTACCGAAACGTCAGTTAAAAATTGATTAAAGAAATGCGTTAAGGCCCCCCCTTTATCTTTAAAGTGGGTTTCAAACATCAATAAATTAATATCATCTTTTGTTTTAATGATGCCCTCATTTATTGCCGCAACCAAGCTGAGAGCCTCTACATTGTTATTATAAGATTTTAATTTAAGTGCAACATAATTATCTAGAATATTTCTAATTTGCGAGTTAACTGCGGTCATGATAGACACTGGCCACACTTTAGTGAACATAATGTACATCACAACATTACCTAATAGGATGCCAAGGATCCTATCGGAAGCAACGTCCATATCATAGCTCGGTTTAAAACCATGAAGAACGGTTAATAAAAAAGCCAGTCCAACTTGAACTCCCGCATAAGATATACGTTCATTGCCCGCGGCTACCCATGCAGCAGGTAAAATACAGAAGAAGATGAGTACCATTAAGCTAAAAATATCGGATAAATGCGGGATGATATACACAAGAGAAATAATTCCGATTAATGCACCAATTAAACACCCGATAATACGCAGTGTTAACTTATGGACAGTTTCACCGACTGAAGTTAATGCAACAACATAGCAAGTGATCATCGCAGTGTGGATCCCCTGCCATTCAAAATAATCATAAAAGACGTAGCATATTAGTGCAGCACAGGTTGTTTTGATGGCGAAATATTTATGGTTTGGATTGGTAAATGCATCTTTAACAAAAAAAGAATTTTTAACTTTAGGATCATTAATCACTTTATTTTTAAATAAGATATCCTGAAAGTCAGCCAGTATCTGTGAGTTTTCAAGATGGCTACTTTTTTCGTTTTTCAGCGTTTCCAGCTGTTTAATTTGATTATTTTCCAAACATTGTGCAATAAATTGACATTTTTTTGCGAGTAATTGGCGAGTTTCCGCTGAAGTATCATCCGGTAAATTTAAGGACATGATCAGTATTTCATAGGAATTATCAATTATGCTATCTAGCCACTGAATTTCTTCTTTTCCTTTAAGAAAAAAAAGCTTAATTAGCATTAGATTTCGCTTACATTCAGACTGTGTACTTAAAGCGTCAGTGATGTTAATTGAATACGGTACTTTTCCTAAAAAGAATCGGCTTGCATCCCCAAAGCGTTCAGCCAACTTATTCATTAATAGTTTTTTGGGGCTAATGCCAAAAAAGTAATTAAAAATAATCACCAATAACATAGGGGATACAGCCATTAACAAGGCATATAAAAGCCCTCTTGTCGCCGCATCACCAAAAGGAACATCATCAATCAGAGTCATTAAAAATGCGATAACAAGCGCAATTAAGTTACCGATATCCCCAAGGGTGCTCGCTGAAGATAAATACATAAATAACCCTGAGAACAGGGCCATAAAGAAAAAACGCAGCATGACATTTTGGATGGTGAGGTTAAATAATATAAAAATCATACAAACGGCAATACTGCATAGCACCATAACACCCACACACAACAGAATGTTTTCAATCGCATTTGTTTTAACAAGGTAGATAATCAGGTAGCAGCTGATCGCCGATTCTGGAATTTCATATAACATTGCAACGCCAGCCATTAATGCACATAGCAAGGCGATACGCCATGTCGTTGCAAAACGAAACTTAGATGGCAATAAATCTTGTTTTATTTGTTGAACAACCAGCAACGCTTTAGCAGTCATCATCTTGAGATACAATAGTAACAGTGGCTGTGGCACCAACCCGCATCAGGTTTTTCGGTGGGTTTTCTAAAATGACTCTCACAGGGAAACGTTGCTCAACACGTACCCAATTTAAAGACTTGGGCACATAAGGCAAGTCTCGAGGTATATTCAGCAAGTCGGTAGACATTACCCCCCAGCCAGCACCTTGTACCCGACCTTTAATCGGTTGCTTGTTATTAATCATTGAATAAACAACTGCGCAACGACCCATTTGGATGTTGTCTAGCTCAGTTTCTTTAAAATAAGCGGACACAAACCATGTTTCGGTATCAATGAGTGTAAAAACGGATTGCCCTGAAATAACAAACTCACCAGCGGACATTGTTAGCCCAACAATATACCCATCACTCGGTGCTTTAATTTCTGTGTTACCTAGTTCCCACTCTGCCATCGCGAGGGATATTTTTAGTGACTCAACAAGTGCTTCTTCAGATTTTGTGTTATTAATTAATGCTTCTGACGCGACATTTTGCTTCTGAGCTTGCTTTAAGCTGACTTCTGCATCGCGTTTCAAGGTGCGCGCATCATCAACTTGTTGAGCGGTGACAAAACCTTTTGCTAACAAGGGTTCTAAGCGTTTTAATGACTGAGTTGCGAGAGCAAGGTTAACTTGTGCACGTTTTATTTGTTCTTCAGCGACTTCTGAATTTGATGTTTCGGCGACAATAATCCGCTTCTTGTTACTTAATGCCGCTTCAGCAACGAGTAACTCAGATTTAGCTTGGTTCACTCGTAGAGCATACATTGTAGGGTCAATGGTAAATAGCCGATCGCCTTTTTTAACTTCCTGATTTTCTTTAACATAAAATTGGCTTACACGCCCTGGAACGACAGAAGAAATGTTGATTTTATTCGCCTCAATCACAGCATCTTCACTTAGTGGACTCAGAATCGATGATTGTAAGCTTTTCCATATCAATAGTAATAAGGCAACAAATACACCGATTGATATGATGATAGCTATCTTTTTTTTATTTTTTATATTCATAATTTAATGAGAAAAATAAAGTAAGGATACGGTAATAGAGATTGATAACAAAACAGCAAAATAAAACATAAGAGGAAATGGCAATTTATCATCAATTTCTAAATAAACGAGAATAACACGCAATAATATAGCGCCAACTAATCCAATTAAGACACATAACATCCAATAAGGAAAATAAGCGCCTAACATAGGAAAGAGTGGAGAATGTCCTTGGCTGCATCCCATTAGCAATAAGGATAGCAAGCTCACACTGATAATATGGCGATATTTTTTAATTAAGCTCAAGATAACGCACCTATCATATTATGATTAATTAACTTATTAATTAATCATTACTATAACTCTTTTTACATAATAATCGAATGATAAATCGAAAGTTTATTAACCCTATAAAATTAAGCAGAATAATGGGATAACTCGCCCATTTAGCAATGTCTACACTACGGTAGCCACATAAGTTTTAATTGGTGGTTATTAAAATTTAGCTTATGTGTATTTTGGCCACGATACTTAATTAAGCTGACGGGTAGGAGATAACATTGGCCGAACTCATTATTTATGAATTTCTATTGGAGATCATGGTGTTTTTTTTGCTTTTGGAATATTGGTCGCTCGAATACATTTTAGGCTTTTATTCAGTTTATTACTGGGATACACCTTATACTCATATGTGCGGGCTCGGCCTGCTCATCACCTATGTCGCCTCGTATTGAACAACTCGCTGTAAATCCTTACTCTTTAGGCCTCAGTCACTTTGATAAGCTATTGAGACCGTTTTTAAAATAATGAGGTGACTTCATATTTTTGAACGGCCATCTTTTTAGCAGAATGCAAGAATTGACGCAGTCCCATGTGAATACCAGACCACACGTACCTGTTGTTATGAACAATGATATTCTGTGAAATCAATCCACTGCCCATTGTTATCATGACTTCGTTTTGCAGCATCAATAAACGCCATCCCCTGTAGCCCAGTTTCAATCCCTGGTAATAGTGGTGATGCCGCGTCACCTTCGCGTAAACACATCGCGGCTTCACGATAAATCTGTGCAAAACCTTCTAAATACCCTTCCGGATGCCCAGCTGGCACTCTCGCCATAATACGATTATCTTCACGCTGATTCATTGACCCTCGAGTCACACAATATAGAGGCGAATCAAGCGGTTTTAACCATAATTGATTAGGCTCTTCTTGGAAAAATGTGAGGCTTCCTTGGCTACCATAGATGCGTAGTCGGAGCCCATTTTCTTCACCACAAGCCACTTGGCTCGCCCAGATACGCCCTTTTGCCCCATTGTGATAACGCATTTGTATACGCACATCATCATCTAACACTCTTCCCGTGATCATAGATGATAGCTCAGCGCTAATCGCCTCTGGCAACATCCCCGTGACGAATGATGCGAGTTGCCACGCATGAGTACCGATATCGCCAATGCAGCCTGCCCCCGCCTTTTGTGGGTCGTTACGCCACCCCGCTTGCTTGTTTCCCGTATCTTCTAATCGTGTTGCTAACCATTGCTGCAAATATTCCACTTCTATATAACGAATTTCCCCTAATTCTCCAGCCAATATTCGACTGCGAGCCTCGCGAACAAGGGGATAAGCACTGTAATTATGAGTGAGGATCAGTTTCCTGCCCGTTTCACGCACCGTTTTGGCAAGTTGCAAGGCCTCTGAGTATGAGGTACACAGGGGTTTATCGCAGATCACATCGATACCCAACCTCAAAAATTCAGTCGCAATAGGCGCATGCAGATAATTTGGCGTAACAATTGTCACAACATCAATACCATCAGCACGCTCAGCCTCACGTTGTGCCATTTGTTGGTAACTGGCGTAACAACGTTCAGGAGCGAGGTGTAACTGTTGCCCTGTGCGTTTACAGTTTTGCTCATTCGACGAAAAAGCACCCGCGACTAGCTCAAACTCATCATCCATACGAGCCGCTAATCGATGTACTGCGCCAATAAAAGCACCTTCTCCGCCACCAACCATTCCGAGCTTCAGTCTCATTGTGTCATCCTTTATTTATCACTTTCAATCCCAAGTAATGCTCTGATTTGCTGACGATTAGTGTCTACCGCAGCAAAATCATCAAATGCATGCTCTACCGCAGGAATAATATGATTTGCTATAAAACTAGCCCCTTCTTTCGCCCCTGCTTCAGGAGACTTGAGGCAGCACTCCCACTCCATCGTGGCAACGCCTGAAAAATCATATTGAGTTAATTTGCTGAAAATAGACACAAAATCAATCTGCCCATCACCTAATGAGCGAAAACGCCCTGCTCGCTCAATCCATGGTTGGTAACCGCCATAAACACCGCTGCGCCCATTTGGCGTATATTCCGCATCTTTGACATGGAACGCACGAATACGAGTGTGATAACAATCAATAAACGCAAGATAATCCATTTGTTGTAGTAATAAATGGCTTGGATCATACAGAATATGACAACGTGGATGGTTGTCGACTAACCCAAGAAAACGCTCAAATGTCACACCATCATGTAAATCCTCCCCTGGATGCAGCTCATAACACACATCGACACCACATTCATCAAACACATTAAGAATAGGCAACCAACGCAGGGCAAGTTGAGCAAACGCCTCTTCAAACAATTGGGCATTATGAGGCGGCCAAGGATAAAAGTAGGGCCATGCTAGCGCTCCTGAAAACGTAACATGGGTTGTGAGCCCTAAACGCTGGGAGGCTTTGGCCGCTTTGATAAGCTGCTCCGTCGCCCATTGCTGCCGCTTTCGTGGGTTCCCCCTCACATTCGCAGGCGCAAAACCATCAAATACCGAGTCATAAGCAGGATGTACTGCAATCAACTGCCCTTGTATGTGTGTCGATAATTCACTGATTTGGACATCATATTGCTGCAACATGGCAATCAACTCATCGCAATACGTTTGACTGCTTGCAGCCAAATCTAAATCAAAGATGCGTGGGTCAATAGTCGGAACTTGAATTCGGGTAAAACCCAACTCTGATGCCCATTTTGCAAGCCCTTGTAATGAGTTAAAAGGGGCTTTCTCGCCAATAAATTGTGCCAGAAAAATGCCTGGACCTTGGATAGTTTTCATGACTCTCTCCCTAAAATCACGGTACGTTGCGTACGCACAGCTTCATCTGCGGCAAGGACAATTCGCAAGCTATTAAGTGCATCCTGTAAATGCTGTTCTAAAGGCAATTGCTGTGTAATGGCTTGAATAAAATAACGTTGTTCACTTAGGCACAGTGCTAAATGGTCTGGTTCGTCTTGGCAGTCAACCCAGCGGTCGGGGTGCGTAAAAGCATTGTTTTTATCCAGCTCAGCGTAGTGAATACGTAAAGAGTCCGTGCGCGTATGTCCATCAACATTATCACTATTCCCTTCACCATGGCGTGCCATGATCGAAACCGCACCCCGTGGGCCTATGACATCTTTAATGAAATAAGCCGTTTCGCTTATCATCGGCCCCCATCCTGCCTCATACCATCCAACAGAGCCATCATCGAAACGAACTTGCAATTGGCCGTAGTTATACATATTTTCAGGTAATTCATCGGTCAATCTAGCACCGATTGCACTGACACTCACAGGCTGTGCTTGGGTCATCTGGCACATCACGTCCAAATAATGAACGCCACAATCAACTATCGGAGAAAGTGACTGCATCAGGTTACGGTGTACATTCCACATCTGACCATGACTTTGTTGATTTAAATTCATCCGCATGACTAATGGCTTGCCTAAATCATGTGCTAAATGAATAAATTGTTGCCACGAAGGGTGATGGCGCAGGATATACCCTACAACAACTTGCCGCTGGGCTTGCTTAGCCGCAGTAATAACCCGTTTAGCGCCTTCAACCGTTGTTGCTAACGGCTTTTCAAGAAACACATGACATCCCGCTTCAAGGGCTAACAATGCATAAGCTTCATGAGTATCAGGGTACGTGGTTAAGCAAACAGCATCAGGTTGCGTTTCTTTTAATGCATGTTCGTAATTATCAAACGTCGCATATTCACCACCTAAATGTTGGTTGAGAACGTCTTTTGAATCACCGCGAGCCACCAGCCCGCAGATATCAACCCCCTCCATTTGGTGATAGGCCTCTGCATGAGAGGCCCCCATGTTGCCACAGCCAACGACTAAGACGCGTAAATTAGCCATCGAGTTTCTCCTTGGCGGGTTGGTCTTTATAGTTGAATGTAAAGAAGAAGAGCGCGGCAATCAGTAATGCACCAATCGCTGGGTACCACCAGAAACTTTGCCATTGTGGCAACGCAGCGGCACCTTCAGTCGTCACAATGCTATTGAATAACATGCCACTGATTTGTGAACCTATTAACATCCCCACACCGTAGGTAAACAATACCAACAAGCTTTGTGCCTGACCTTTGACTTTTTCGCCTGCAACTTTATCGGTATAAATAAAACCAATCACAAAAAAGAAGTCATAACACATCCCATGCAGGAAGATACCAATGTAAATCATCCAGCGTAGTTCTTCTGCTATCCCCAACGCGAACATCACATAGCGTAAACACCAAGACAGCATACCGATAAGCAGCATGACTTTAATGCCAAGACGAGCAAAAAAGAATGGGATCAATAGCATGAACAGCAGTTCTGACATCTGCCCTAAAGACATTACACCGCCGACATTAGTAAACCCTGTCGCCGCAACAAATGGCGCCGCATAAGCGTAGTAAGCCGCCAATGGAATAGAAATCAGCATTGCACAAATAATAAATATTAAGAAATGACGCTGTTTAAGCATGGCAAACGCATCTGCGCATAACAAATCACGCATCGCAACAGGTTTGCCCCGTTCTGGTGCTGGAGTATGCGGTAATGTAAAGCTGTAGATGGCTAAAACGAGTGAAGCCGCTGCCGCCAATGTGAAAATTTCTGTGCTGTCGGATAACCCCGTAGAGCCAACAATCAGCCCTGCAACTATCCAACCAAAGGTACCGAATGCACGCACAATCGGGAACGCTTTTTCACTATTAGGTAAACTGTAAAATGCAACGTTGTTACTAAGAGCAATGGTTGGCATATAGCAGAGCATATAACCAAAGATTATCCATAACAGCCCACTATGATCACCTGTAAAATAGCTTGGGATCATCCATAACAAAATAGCGCCGATGAGGTGCAACACACCTAACACTTTTTGTGAGGCAAAAAAACGGTCAACAACCATTCCTAATACAAAAGGAGATAAAATAGAGGCTATCGGCCCCGTTGAATAGGCATCACCAATAATGGCAGATAACCCGTATTTCCCCATGACAACGCCGAGCGTGACATACCATGCCCCCCACACAAAAAATTGTAGGAACATCATTAATGCCAGTCGTGGCACTACCCACGCATGGAGAGTATTTTTGCCCCCTTGAGCAAGACTATCTGTACCCATAAGACCCCCATTAATTTCTATTTTTTATTAGCCACTTTCAGGTAAAAAGGACGGCATAACCACGCCGCTTGGTTTCTGCGCAGTGCCTTTAACTTGCGCAAAATGTAATTCACAAATTCTGCCTCCCCATTGGACTAATGCTTGGCACAGTGCACTTCGCTCCACAGGAACGAGAACCACTGGCGTCGCGCCACGATGATGTTTGTCCAACATCCAACCCAGCAAATCCAGCGCCACTTCGTCACGATAACTGCAACCCGGCCCTAGCATTCTTGATGCGGGGTGTGCGATAGAGGCGAGATAACCTTCAATCCGTTGATGACGCTCCCAGACGGCAATTCGCCATAACCCACTGGTGTCCTTTAAAAAATATTCAATATCTCGCTGACGCTGAATACCTAATACGTCAAATTCCAACTGTAAAATAGCGGGTAAGTCTTCGATTCGCGCATCACGCACAATGCCTTCAGTTAAACGCGGGAAATTCACACCTTGGGTCGGCACAGAAATCGCCATGTCTTGGTAAACCGCATAAGGTGTAAAACCACCACGTCGATAAAGGGAATAAGAATCAAGATTTAACGCACTGGAAATTAAGCGAATGGGTAAATTTCCAGCTAATTCATCCGCCTTGGCGAGTAATTTTTTTGCTATCCCTTTCCCAAAAGCATCAGGATGGACATTCATTATCCCAAGACCCAAATGCGTTTCTCGTGGGTGAAAAAAACAAGAGCCAAGAATAGTCGATTGGGAATCACAAGCGACCCAGTGATAACCCGCATCAAGTTGTTGATACACATCAACAAATAAATGACACTCTTCTGGTGCTGACTGAAATATCGCGCCTAAGCCATGCTGCTGGTACCAAACATTCGTTGAGTGGTAAATCAAACGCGCGATTTCACTCCGATCCGTAGGCTTCGCAACCTGTAGTTGTATATCCATTCATTACCTCTCATGTTTTATTGTTTATAAAATGAGGCTTTTGATTAAATGGCAGCTAAAATTCAAAATGAAATCGATTACATTTTTACTGAAATCGATTTCATTTATAAAATATAATCAAATAGTTTATTTCAGCAACTCGCTAAGTGTTGTAAAAATGACCTAAAAGATAGATTTGCTACCAGCATCACAAATTACTTGTATCAATCGTACTTTTCATCACGATGTTGCATACTGTGCATGGCAATAGACAAAAGGAAAAATGAACGATGTCGATAGAAAAAGTAGCGAAAATCGCAGGAGTCTCTGCCGCAACGGTTTCACGTGTATTAAACGATCAACATATTGTAAAACCTGCAACTCGTGAAAAAGTACTTGCCGCCATCGCACAATGTAATTATCAGCCTAATTTATTAGCCCGCCAACTGCGTACCTCCCGCAGTCGCATGCTCTTAGTCTTGGTATCGAATATCACTAACCCCTTTTGTTCATTAGTCGTTCGTGGTATTGAAGAAGAAGCAGAACGCCACGGATATCATATTTTATTATGTAATTCTGAATCCAACCCAACCCGCGAATCTGCTTACTTGAGTTTACTCAGAGGAAAAGTTGTTGATGGCGTGATTACCATGGATGCCGTGAGTTGCTTACCGGGACTTACTGATATGATTGGTGATTTTCCTTGGGTGCAATGTGGTGAGGGGGATCCTGAATTTCGCGCCTCCTCTGTTACTATCGATAATTCACAAGCTGCCATAGCGGGTGTTTATCATTTGGCAGCAAAAAATCGCCAACGCATCGCATTAATTAACAGCGATATGCGTTACCTCTACTCACAACAACGAGAGCAAGGGTATCGAAAAGCACTTGCCGAGCTTGGCCTTGAGTATTGTAAAATCGAATATGTGGATGAACTAGATTACATTGCTGGCGCCCAAGCAATGGAAAGGTTGCTGCAAAATGGCCAAAAGCCAGATGCCATATTTGCAATTTCCGATGTCATTGCGGGTGGTGCAATGAGTGTTTTACATCAACAGGGTTTGCATATTCCCAATGATATCGCTGTGTTAGGGTTTGATGGTGTGCCTTTCGGTGATGTGACCATTCCCCCACTAAGCAGCATTGTGCAGCCAATGCATCAATTTGGGACCCGCAGTGTCCAATTACTCCTCAATAAAATTAAGCACCCACAGCTTGATGACTGCCATGAAATTCTTGATTGGCATTTAATTGAGCGAGGTTCAACGTAAACTACGCCTTCAATTCCTTTCTTACCATCAAGATCAAAATATTGAATAAAAACATCGTTACTTCAATGGCAACATGCTCAAAACTTGCCTCAATAATTCAGCGTAGGCTTTTGGCTCACACCAATAGAATACAGGCAATCATAATCGCCCCTTGCAGCGTTATTTGCTAAGTAATTCATACGGTAATCTAAACTCCAAATAACTCAACGCTATGCTTCAATATCATCGAAACATTGCATTCATGTTCACGTCAAAATAAATTTTACCCGGGTATAATTGACAAATGTGATAAATTAGGCAAATATATTTTTACCCTGATAAAAATAGGTATTTAACATGAGTGTGAACCTCACTGCCTTTTCGCTTAGCCAAAAAATTGCCGAAGGAACGCTGAGTGAAATTATTACCACAATTAAGGGCAAAACCGATATTTCAGAGCCTGTTTTTATTTTCAATGATAAGACAGGCACTCGAATAGAGGTAAATTTTGAATTTGCTAACGCGTCTATTTTAGCAATGACGCTGCAAGCATACCCTGAATTGAAGCCACCCGCTGATGTACAAGACCTCCCTTTGGTTGAAAAATCTAGAGGTCGACCAAAATTAGGCGTTGTTGCAAAAGAAATAACGCTTTTGCCTCGTCAGTGGGAATGGTTGTCCACACAACCAGGGGGCGCATCCGCCACAATACGACGTTTAGTTGATGAGGCTAAAAAGTTAGGCGCTGATGAAGATAACTTACGGCGCAAGACAGAAGCTGCCTATAAGTTTCTTTCAGAAATTGGCGGCAACTTACCAAATTATGAGGAAAGTTTGAGAGCGTTATTTGCTAACCAGCAAGCGGCCTTCAAAAAGATGTCTGTAACGTGGCCCAATGATATTCGCCAATATGCGCTGAAACTTGCATTCTAACCATCGTTTATTAAGTGTAACAATATGAATCGAAAAGAATTAAAGCAAAGCTATAAAGATGCGCCTTCAACCGCTGGGGTGTATTTAATTAGAAACCAAAATACAGGCATGATCCTCATGCAATCGGCTAAAAACCCCAAGGGGATCATTAACCGCCATATTTTTGAGTTGAAATATGGTCAGCATAGAAATGCCCAGCTACAACAAGACTGGAACTCTTTTGGTGAAAATGCATTTGAATTTTCTATTATAAAGACAGTAAAACCCGATGAACTTAATATAAATAATGCGTTAGATGAAATGTTAGCAAAATGCCGAGAAGAGTTTAGCATGACTGAAGATAACTCATATTAACAGTCGTTATTTATGAGCAAACGCCATAGCCAATACCTATGGCGCCGAATGTCGTTCCATCAGAGCGAGTTTGAACACACGTCAGAAACATGATTCAAGCCTTGCTGAGTATGCTCAAACGTTATTTTCGTTGCATTGCTCTCACGATTAATTCTTAAAACATAAATACTATCAAAATCCGAGCCTTTCCATTTTGGGATCTCGTCAGGGTTTCCCCCTTCACTTTTCATTATATTTTTTGCTAACTTGACTAAATTATCATGTTCCCAAGCGAGGTAAATAACTGAGTTTTCATATTGCGGACTCAATAATGCTTGTTGTAATTCCTTCGTTTCTTTAGCGTGGTAATTAAGATGAATAGGCAATGATACTTTGATGGCTGTTGGTGTGATGGTTTGTACTGCACGTAATGAACTACCTAATTTATTCTGTTTTGGCGCAGAGGCAAATAACGCATCAGGCTTGCCATACTTAGAAATAAGCACATCAGGTAATGCCGATGCACGATTAAGCCCCTTACAGGTTAACTGCCCACTGTCATTATCTGGTTTTTCACCATGTCGGACTAAAACAAGGGTTTGTGAAGAATATGCTGCAGTACTAAATAACAGCGTTAAAAATACTAAGGCATGGCGCATCAGCTTAACCTTAAAATGAATAGTAATGTTTTTAAATTATAGTATTTAGTATGAAGAATTCGTCAAAATTTTATTTTCTTGCCGTTAATCTTATTTTTAAATGGGCCTAACTAGAAATAGGCCATCTTTTTGAATAGCCTATTCCCACTAAAATTATTAATCGATAATTACTGCCTATCTTCAATAATCATTGAAGCTGCACGTTCGGCGATCATAATCGTTGGCGCATTAGTGTTACCACTTGGGATCTCAGGCATGACAGAGCAGTCTACGACTCGTAAGTTTTCAATACCATGCACACGTAAGCGTAAATCCGTCACCGAATCTTTAGTGTCAGTTCCCATACGGCATGTTCCCACTGGGTGATAAACGGTTTTACAGAAGTTACGTACAAACTCTTCAAGCTGAGCATCATCATGGCGCACTGAGTCAGGTGGCATTAATACGTTTTGGCTAACCGCTTGTAACGATGGTGAGCTTAAAACATCTAAACCAAACTTAACTGCACGCTTACACCCGTCCATGTCTTCAGGGGAAGCAAGGTAATTGGCATGAATTTTTAACGGAGCTAGAGGGTCTTTACTGCGTAATAGAATTTCGCCTCGGGATTTAGGTTGCAGATAACCGACTTTTAAGGTGAAACCGTGAGCGGCAGGTAACGGCTCACCCGGTACATCATCCCAGCTATCTAAAATAGGGAGAAAATGAATTTGCACATCTGGACGACCTTGCTCACAGCTATCTTTAAACGCGGCACCTTCGAGGACATTAGATGCTAATAACCCGCTGCGAAATGCCATCCATTCGAAGCCGTGTTTAATGGCGTTTAAGCCTTGATCCGCCCCAAACAAACTGATTGGCTGCTTAGTTGTCACATTGATCGACATGTGTAAATGGTCATGAAAATTTTTACCAACAGGTAAATTCGCCACCGTATCAATGCCCAACGAAGACAAATGCTCTTCAGGCCCAATGCCTGATAGCATCAATAATTTGGCTGAGCCCATTGCGCCAGAGCAGATAAGCACTTCGTTCGCTGCGATAGCGTCGACTTCATGACCGTTTTTTCCTTGGTAGGCAACCCCGACAGCACTGCCATCCTGAATAATAATTCGATTCACTTGTGTGTTGAGTTTTAAGGTGAGTTTTTCACTTTTTTCTACTGATTTTAAATAGGTTTTCGATGTACTTGCCCTTTCGCCATTATGGGTCGTCGTTTGGTAAAAACTGGTGCCTTGCTGGCTTTCACCATTTAGATCATTCACATAAGGTAACCCATGCTCTTGTGCAGCACGAATAAATGCCATAGAAAGTGGATGACGATAACGGTTTTCACTGACAGGCAACGGGCCATCTGTACCATGATGCTCCCCTGTCAGGCTTTCATTTCGCTCTGCTTTTTTGAACCATGGCAGCACATCTTTATAGCCCCACCCTTCACAACCATATTTTTCAGCCCAATTATCATAATCCTGCTTTTGGCCTCGAATATAAATCATGCCATTAACGGAGCTACTTCCACCAAGAACTTTACCTTGGGCAATTTGCATTTTGCGGTTATTTGCATGAGGCTCTGGCTCCGTTTCATAGGGCCAGCTTTTTTGAGCGATGATTTTAGCGACCCCAGCAGGCATCTTAATAAACATATGGTTATCGCTTCCACCCGCTTCGAGTAGCAATACACGCGCTTGAGTTTCTTGGATCAATCGAGCTGCTAATACACACCCCGCAGAGCCTGCACCGACAATAATATAGTCATATTTTTCTGTACTCATGATTTAACCCCATTATGCAAACGCAACAATAAATACACATTAGGTTAACAATAACCCTTTATTTTATTAATGTATTAATGATGTTCTCGTAATGTGATTTCAATCAAAAACAATTTACTTTGTGACTATAAAAACATAACTCAATATATTGATATTAAAAACAATACAATAAATAAAAAATTTCCAGCATTTTTATTATTACATTATTAATAATTTAATAATAAGGACATCCAGCAAGAACCTAACCATCGATTAGCCATGATAATTTTTAAATCACGGCTGTATTTTGGCATAAAAATACCCCCAGTAATTGGTTGCCCAACTATTGGGGGTTACTTAATATGCTCGCATTTTCAATGCACTACACAAATTAATCTTCTATTATCACTTTCTTTTTGGTCATTGCCATCGCAATGATCAACAATAAAATTAAGAAAATAGATAAAGTTAACAGTAACGAGTAGAAGCCGTTCCACTGGTATTTTTCAATCACAATGGATAGTGGATACCCTGCGATTGATGCACCAATATAGGCAAACAAGCTGACAAAGCCTGTCGATGCACCTGCGGCATTTTTATGGGAGTTCTCAGCAGCCGCCATCGCAATTAAGAACTGCGGGCCGAAAATAAAGAAACCGGTCATAAAGAATAAGAACGAGAAGACATATTCATTATCGACAGGCACAACCCATAAACAGAAGGATGTGACAATAATACCCAATGCGTAAATCACGTTCATTTGCGCACGGTTACCTTTAAAGATTAAGTCAGAGCCCCATCCTGCAACAATGGCACCAAAGAAACCGCCAATTTCAAACATCATCACGACGGCATTTGCTGAAAGCAAATTAAAGCCATGTTCTTCGATTAAATATAAGTTTGCCCAGTCGTTGATACCTGTTCTGACGATATAAATAACTGCGTAGGAAATCGCGAGAACCCAAAGCACTTTATTTTTGAAGATGTATTCGTTCAGAATTTTACCTAAAGGCAAACCTGCGCCTTTAGCTTCATACTTGAGTTCCTCGAGGTCATTACGCCATTCACCAACAGTGGGTAACCCCATGGTACGTGGTCTATCACGTAAAAAGATACATAACCCAATACCAATCACAATAGCAATGATACCTGGAATGATCATGCCGTAACGCCACCCGAGGGCAAGTGCAACACCACCCGATAAGATAGGAATTATCGCCCCACCAATATTATGGGAGGTATTCCAAATCGCCCACCACAGCCCACGTTCATTACGTGAATACCACGTATTGAGGATTTTAGCACATGGCGGCCACCCCCAACCTTGGAAGAACGCATTCACCATCCATAAGAAAATAAACATGGATATTGAAGAGGTTAAACCAAATAGAATATTAACAACGCCTGTTGCGATTAAGCCAATCCCCATAAAATAACGCGGGTTCGACCTATCCCCGATAATACCCGACAGGAATTTAGATGCGCCATAAGTGAGGTAGAACGCGGTTCCTACCATACCTATGTCCGCCTTGGTGATCCCTAAGTCTGTTAGCATCTCAGGCATCACGAAGTTAAAGCTTTTGCGTGTGAAATAAAAAACTGCGTAGCCAATGTAGCTCACAATCATTAAATGTAATCGCCAGTATTTATATTTAGCGTCGATTTCAGATTTCGACATTGTGACTGGTATATCTGGTTGTTCTTTAAATATTGACATATTTAACCCCGTCTAAAAATACAAGCAGGCAAAAATATGACAATAAATATGCGGCAACAATAAGTGAATACACTTAAATATTACATTTTTATTACATTTTTATTTCAAAGTGTTAGATACGTCAAATAATGCACTTTTTCTTATTTTATCTATAACACGAAAACAAAGTTGCCCAATAAATTGTTATGCGAGCTGTTTTGATGAAATAATTTTCACCCCTTTTTCGGGATGAATAACTGAATTTAGCAAGGCGCTAGCAATATTTTTTGCAGGGCTAATTTGGCAGCTAGCGGGTAATATGCGGGATAAACAAGAGATAATACGAATAACTACCACTTCACCAAGACGCTCTTGGTTGCGATGGCCACTAATGACGTTAGGACGCACTAATGTCAAGGACTCAAAATTCAAGGCGATTAAGCTTTGTTCAAGCTCCCCTTTTATTCGGCTGTAAAAAAATGGCGAGTTGGCATTCGCCCCTAATGCAGAGGTTAACGCATACGTCGGACAGCCCCATTTTTTGGCAAGTTTTGCACAGGCTAACGGGTAGGTGTAATCAACTTGGCGAAACGCGGCTTTTGACCCTGCCACTTTCATTGTTGACCCTAACGTACAAATAACCGCATCCACCGCCCAAATATGGGCTTCATCGGGAAGTTGGTCAAAATTCACTATCGGCGCAGATAATTTGGGGTGTTCAGGCAATGCATGACGCACAGGGGCAATAATTTGGCTAACCCGGTCATCAGCAAGCGCTTGCTCTAACACATGGCTTCCCACTAGCCCAGTTGCACCTATGAGTAATATTTTCATGAGTAATCGCCTTTTATTATGAACAATGCGTCATGTAATAAACCGAAAAACGTATAATAAAATCACTTAATGATAAGATCATCACTTAGCTGCTGCCAATGTTGATGCAATTGCCTTTTTTGTTCTGGGAACATAGGTAATTCTTTTAGCATTGATGGCCAATTAGCCCTTGCTTGCTGAATAACATCTTGTAAATGTGGCTTTACAACGACCCAAGGAACGCCGACATCTTGTGACCAGCGTTCAAAATGTTTCAACGTAATTTTATGCCATTGCTTTGTTCCTGCCAAATTTAAGGCTAATTTATCATTCTCAATGTAAGGGCTCGTGAAAACCACATCATATAGTGGTGATAAGCAAGGGGATATTTTATCTCGATAGATTAGCGACCAATTTTTTAAATGCGCATCTCCATTACCTAATAAAATATTGATTAATAATCTCCTCGCCATTTGTTGAATATCTTTATATTTCTCAGAACTTGAATGATAAAGTGTTTTACCTAAAAGCTCATAATTCGCTTTTTCATATTTATCACTAGGGTATAAGCCAAATATTTGGGCAAAATCTTCTGTATGGATTCGCCCAGCTGCGCTACGGTCAAACCGTTTAATCCCATAAGCATATTCTTCATCAGCTAATTTTATATTGGGAAGCCCATCTAGCTCAGTTAATCTAATTAAGCGTATTTCTGGAATTGCCGCGCCCACACTTTCTGCTAGTTTCATACAAGTATATTCATTAACAGAAACACCTTTATGCAGTGTAGATGGTGTTTTAATAATCCACATATCGTCAGAAATTGCTTGGTTTACATAATAGCGTCCGTCTACATATGAAGATGAAAATTTTATTTGAACACCTGCTAATGAAAACTTATTATCTACATGTTTAACATCGATTTGCTGCGGTTCCGTAGACGTTCGATATGCCAATGCCCAATCAGGAATATTCCCAGCGCTAATCGGATCTATACATAATGCGCCGGATAAATTGCGGCCTAAATATGCCAAAAGTGAAAACTCATTATCAATTTGGCATTTAATTGCCTTGGCAGTGTATTCTCTTAATACCCCTTCAGGTAGTAAATTGGATAAAACGGGTGGAAGCTTTATTCGACTCATCAAAGGTTTATTAAGGTAATTAATATCCATCAACTGCCGCAATGTAAATACTGGGCGTTCTTCTAATGGCATACCAACAAAATCGGGGTGAAACGTTAATATATTTCGCCCCCCTGCATAATGAACAACAATTGCGATGTCCAAACCATATAATTGGATTTTAAGTCCCTCAATATTTTCAATTTGCTTACTCATTTAGACCTCGTGATATTTGACCAAAAATCGAGATCGTCATTTTCTGGTATTTCTGTATTCCCCCATTCTTCAGATTGATTGTTAGGATTTGAACCAAGTACTGATGATTTACTCGAACCCTTTTGCCCGATTGAAAGTTCTAAATTTAGCCCTTCAAGCACACGGAGAAATGTTGATAATTTAATATCATTACCCGCTTCAACACGTTGGTATTGTTGCTGCTTCATACCGATGCGCATATACATATCTTTTTGCTCAAGACCTAAACTTTTTCGTTGTTGAGTCAACATATTGGCAATCTTTTTAATCTCGTCCATAGCCTAACCTTCTTATATGGGACACTCAACTTACAACTTAAGTGATGTTTATTGCTTAAAATACAATCTTAGCATTGTAAAACATCAAAAAACAACTCTTATGTTGTCTTAAACACAAAAAACAACGCTTTAGTTGTTTTTATTAAAAATACAACTTATAGATTGTAAATAATCATTTTACAACAATAAGGTTGTTAATAGTCAGAATTTGAACTTTGTAGCTCTTTTGTTGTTTGATTGTGAAAATCACTTGATATTGGGCATAATTATAAAGATAATCATTCTCAATATCATTTCTGTTATCAGTATAGTTAGCATGGTAAATAATATGACAGCGCCAGTTGCAGAAAATATCGCCGAAACGGCCAAGCAAACAATCAAAACTGACGTCGTAGAGAGCCAGCAGCTCTTGGGGCCGACAGGAAAGGTTTCCATCCAGCACAATGGCGAGCTTTACCAGTTAAGGCAAACGCGTACAGGTAAATTGATTTTAACGAAGTAACGTTCCAACAAAAATTCTATCCGCAAGCCACCTAGGTTACTCATCCAGGCAGCCAGCTTAATCTAAAACATAGGAATAGGTTTCTATGGAGTTTAAACTGCCGTCTGTATTTGCTGATTTTTCATCCAAAAAGCAAACAAAAAGGTCATACTCCGACCACGTAAAATTCGCAATCATTGCTCGTACACCTTGTGATATTCCTGCGCATCTTACATTCGAAGCTCCCTATGTAATGCCAACCTCCTATCCCCCTGATGGGCTACATGCCTGTCCATAAGTATTTTAGCCATTACATAAATAGCCTTTTATTTCCGCTACTTAGCCTAGCAAAAAATGAAATTTTTACGGAGTATCACCATTATGTCTCATGTTTTACGGATATCTGTGTTGACCAGCGCGATCTTAAGTGTCATCGCCAGCGCTCATGCACAAACGGCTGAACCCTCAACGACTAAGAAAAGCAATGACGTCATGACTGTTTATGCGACAGGGACTGAACGTGATAGCTTTGATACACCGATGATGGTGACAGTGATTAAAAATAATTCACCTGAAACCCAAACGGCAGGTACAGTCAATGACATCCTACGCAAAGTGCCTGGTATTAACGTGGCAGGCACTGGTCGCTCAAATGGGCAAGATGTTTCCATTCGTGGCTTTGATCGCCGTGGGATATTGACCCTAGTAGATGGCGTTCGCCAAGGTACTGATACGGGTCATGTTAATGGCACATTTATTGACCCTGCCCTGATCAAGCAAGTGGAAATCGTTCGCGGTCCATCCGCCCTGCTTTATGGTAGCGGTGCAATGGGAGGTGTGATTGCATGGGAAACCGTTGATGCTAAAGACCTACTACGTGATGGGCAAAATCACGGTTTTCGCGTCTTTTCCCAAGCCGCGACAGGCGACCATAGCTTTGGTTTTGGTGGCACAACGTTTGGGCGTACCGATAACCTTGATGGTGTTTTCAGCTTTGTAACGAAAGAAGTGGGTGATATTCGCCTTAGTAATGGCGATGACATGGATAACAAAGAAACCATTGCTAACCTGCTAGCGAAAGGGACATGGCAAATAGATGATGCACAAAAACTTGCGGGTCAGGTTCGTTATTATAATAACGATGCCCATGAACCTAAAAACCCACAGGAATTGAATGTCGGTAAAGATAACCTACAAGTTAACCGCAACACACGTCAGCGTGATGCCCAAGCGACTTACCAGTTCAACCCTGCATCACAAGATTGGTTAAACCTAAAAGTCACTCCTTATTATTCTGATGTGAATATTACGGCTAAAGGCAAAGGAACCCCTTATGAAGGTCGCACGCAAAAAACTTACGGTTTAAAAGCGGATAACCGCTCTAATGTTTATGATTTACCGCTGGCGGCTCATAACCTCACCTATGGCAGCGAAGCTTATAAGCAAAAGCAAACCCCTTACGCAAACACAACCCAATTCCCTGATGCGGATATCACCTTTGCATCTGGCTTCTTACAAGACGAAATTGCCCTAAAAGACTTACCTGTGTCATTTATTGTGGGTACACGTTATGACCACTATAAAGCGACGTCTCAAGGAAATGAGGATGTTAAGAAAGGAAAATGGTCATCAAAAGGCGCAGTGAGTATCACGCCAACAGATTGGTCAATGTTATTTGCATCTTACTCTGAGGCTTTCCGTGCACCATCAATGATGGAAATGTACAACGACGATGTTCACTTCCAAATGGGGCCTATTGTTAATAGATGGCGACCAAATCCAAATCTAAAACCTGAATCAACACGCACTGCTGAGTACGGCTTTGGCTTGCGTTTTGATGACCTATTAATGGAACGTGACAACCTGCAATTTAAAGCCAGTTATTTTGATACCAAAGCCAAGGACTACATTAATACCTATGTGAATTTTGACAGACAAAATATACAAAATAACTATACCACCTCAATTAATACCAAAGAGGCAAAAATCTGGGGCTGGGATGCCACGATGGATTATAAAACTGACTACTTCAATTGGAGTCTGGCGTATAACCATACGGAAGGAAAAGACCAATCAAACGGTAAGTCACTGACCTCAATTAAGCCCGACTCTGTCACCAGTAACCTTGCAGTACCCATTGCAGACAGCGGTTTCTCTGTGGGCTGGTTAGGGGAATTTACTCGCCACACCGACTTCAATAAGGCCTCTCAAGCTGAACAACAAGCTGGCTATGCCGTCCATGATTTCTACGTTAGCTACAAAGGTGACGGTGAACTCAAAGGCTTAGGCACAAGCGTGGTGTTAGGCAATGCCTTCGACAAAGAATATTACTCATCACAAGGCATTCCTCAAGATGGACGTAATGCCAAACTACTGGTCAGCTTCCAGTGGTAATTCATAATAGTATTAAGGAGATAGATGTGAATTCAACCATTTTCGAGCGTTACCAACAAGCCAAAGCAGATAACAAAGCCAAATACGCTCGTGATCTTGCTGCTTACCTGAATATTTCTGAAGCTCAATTGCTGCACAGCCGTGTGGGTCATGATAAAGCCGTGCGTTTAGACGTTGACGCGCCAACGTTATTGACTGAATTAGCAGCGGTTGGGCAAGTCAAAGCCATTACCCGCAACGAATACGTGGTGCATGAGCAAGTGGGTCGTTATGACAACGCAACATTCAGCCCTCACGGTGGTTTAATTTTAAACCCTCGCGCCCTTGACTTACGTATGTTTTTTGCTCATTGGGATGCAATTTTCGCCCTGACAGAAGACACCAAACACGGTGAGCGCCACAGTATCCAATTCTTTGATAAACAAGGTGATGCACTGCATAAAGTCTACACCACCGATGAAACTGATATGGCGGCATGGCAAGCACTGATTGAGAAATATGCGACGCAAGATAATAGTGAATTAACTCATGTGCCAGCGACGCCATTTACCAACCAACCTGTTAGTGATGAGCTAAAACAGCAATTAGAGCAAGAATGGCGCAACATGACAGATGTGCACCAATTTTTTGTTTTATTGAAAAAGAATAACTTGAGCCGCCAGCAAGTTTTCGCCGCCGTGAGTGATGATTTAGCATGGAAGGTGCCGACTGATTCCTTCAATCAGCTGATTAATACGGCGTTCAATGACCAGAACGAAATCATGATTTTTGTGGGCAACCGTGGATGTGTGCAAATTTTCACTGGTGAAATCAAAAAAATCATGCCATATCAGAGTGAAGGTTCAGATTTGAAATGGCTCAACATTTTCAATCCTGATTTTACCTTACACATGATTGAAAACGGCATTCATGAGTGCTGGGTAACACGCAAACCAACGCAAGATGGTTTTGTGACTAGCCTTGAAGTTTTCGATATTGAAGGGAATCAAATCGCACAAATGTACGGTCAGCGCACTGAAGGCACGCCAGAGCAAGAACAATGGCGCCAACAAGTCACTGCGTTACCCCGCATTTAAAATTTAGGTAAATTTATTATGAAACAATGGCTTCTAACCTTATCGGTCCTGTTTGTCTCGTTCAGTTCTTATGCTGCGCAGCGCATTGTCACTCTCGGTGGTGATGTGACA
This sequence comes from Providencia sp. UF-183, assembly GCF_058246155.1. Lineage (NCBI taxonomy): Bacteria > Pseudomonadati > Pseudomonadota > Gammaproteobacteria > Enterobacterales > Morganellaceae > Providencia > Providencia sp. UF-183. The sequence goes on from NZ_JBSICD010000005.1 coordinate 250,889, forward strand.
GAGATAGTTTATGAACTTGGCGCACAAGACCAACTTGTTGCCCGCGACAGTACCAGCCTGCACCCAGAGCAAGCGACCAAACTGCCTGATGTTGGCTACATGCGAATGCTTAATGCTGAAGGCGTACTTTCGATGCGCCCAACCTTGGTGCTCGCCAGTGAATTAGCAAAACCGTCCATGGCATTAACGCAAATAGAAAAAAGCGGCGTTAAAGTCATCAAAGTGACAGGGAAACCGAGTTTAGAAGCCATTCCAGAAAAAATCACCACCATTGCCGCTGCGGTTGGCAAGCCTGAGCAAGGCAAGCAATTGGTGGATAAATTCAATCAATCGCTTAGCCAAGTCAACACGGCACCGATTGATAAAAAAGTGTTGTTTATCATGAGCCACGGTGGTGTTCTCCCCTTAGCAGCGGGGAAAAAAACGGCGGTGGATAGCATGATAACGGCAATTGGCGCAAAAAATGCGATGGCCAATTTTGATAGCTATCGCCCGCTTTCCTCAGAAGGCTTATTGTCTAGCCAACCAGACTTAATTGTCTTCACCGAAGAAGGCATTAAATCATTAGGTGGCGTTGATCGCGTGTGGAACTTACCCGGTATTGCTATGACGCCTGCGGGGAAAAATAAAGCACTCGCCGTCGTTGATGATGTGGGCATGCTAACGTTTAGTTTAGGCACGCCAAAAGTCATGCAGCAACTACGTGAGGCATTAGAGAAGTCCCAATGATCCGTTTTAAACGACCTTTATTTGTTATTTTAATTTTATTGTTCGTGCTTTGTGCTCTGACGTTTGTTGCTTCCAACGCAGGGCCGATAAATTTTTCGTTCAATGCACTGTGGCAGGCTTCTGCCACCGATCCTGACTGGCAAATATGGCTAAACATTCGTTTGCCGCGTGTCTTAATTGCCATCTTAGTGGGGCTAGCACTGGCCGTGTCAGGCGCCATTATGCAGGGGCTTTTTCGTAATCCACTCGCTGATCCCAGTTTGCTGGGCATCAGTAGTGGTGCGGCATTAGCCGTTGCCGCCTTTATCGTTTTATCTTTTTCATTACCCGCGGTAATGCAAAACTATGGCCATATCGCAGCCGCTTTTATTGGTAGCTTAGTGGTTTCCTTAATTATTTTTAGTTTAAACCGCTCATCTAACGGCAATTTGGCACGCCTACTACTGGCTGGAATTGCAATAAATGCACTGTGCATGTCGTTTATTGGTGTGCTGAGTTATATCAGCAATGACCAGCAACTTCGAACCTTTAGTCTCTGGATGATGGGCACATTGGGGAATGTGGATTGGACGTCGTTAGCCATTGCCACTACGGTCATTTTGCCTGTCAGCGCAGTGTGCTTGTGGCAAGGGAACAAGCTCAATATCCTCCAGTTAGGAGATGAAGATGCGCACTACCTTGGTTTGAATGTTGAACGGGCGAAATTTATTTTGCTGTTTCTCAGTGCCTTATTAGTCGGGTGTGCGGTGGCGATGAGTGGCGTGATTGGCTTTGTTGGGTTAGTGGTTCCACACTTAATCCGTATGACATTAGGCCCCGACCATCGTTGGTTAATACCAGGGTCAGCCATTGTCGGTGCTGCGCTATTATTAATCGCCGATACCATTGCCCGTACTGCGGTTGCCCCCGCTGAAATCCCTGTGGGCTTACTCACTGGGTTGATTGGTGGGCCATACTTCTTATGGCTAATTTTACGCCAACCTGCGGGGAGAATTTAGACGATGCAAGATAAATCTATTTTATTAGAAGCGCAGAGCCTGACTTATCAAATCGACGATAAGACATTGATTAACAATATAAGCCTTTCGATAAAACAGCATGAAATGGTGGTCATTATTGGCCCCAATGGTGCAGGGAAATCTAGCCTATTAAAACTGTTAACTGGCTATACAACCCCAACACAAGGTGTTTGCCTATTAGAGGGGCGCTCGTTAAAAGAGTGGCAAGGCAATGAGTTAGCTCGTAAACGTGCGGTAATGAAGCAACATAGTAATTTGCAATTTGCGTTCACTGTTGAAGATGTCGTGGCCATGGGGCGCACCCCTTATGGTTCAGAACACAAGCAAGTTGCTATTGAAGAGGCGTTATCCCTAACCCATTGCCAAGTGTTGCGCCACCGCGATTATCGGCAGCTTTCTGGCGGTGAGCAACAACGCGTTCAGTTGGCACGTGTGTTGGCACAGTTATGGCAACCTACAAATCAAGGCGCCTGTTTATTTTTAGATGAGCCCACGTCGGCTCTGGATTTATACCACCAGCAACATAGCTTGCGCCTACTGCACCAACTAACCCGCGAGCGCCCTATCGGTGTGTGCTGCGTGCTACATGATTTAAACCTAACCGCGTTATACGCCGACCGCGTTTATTTAATTCACGAAGGGAAATTAGCCGCCAGTGGCACACCAACAGAAGTATTAACAACCGAAAATCTCACTCGCTGGTACCAAGCAGATTTAGGAGTAAGCAAACATCCTGAAAATGATACACCTCATGTCTATTTGCGCCATTAATCTTTTGCGAAAGAGGGCACGTCATCTGCGTGCTCTTTCTTCACATTGAGTAAATGTCCTACTTATTTGTTTTCTTTGAACTATTCATTTCACGATTATCTTATAGCACCTAAACTTTCACGATAAATCAATCATTCACTAACATCTCTAAAAAGGTGTGAAGTTGATATAATCTATTGATCATCATTTGAAATTTGAAGATAAATATTAAGAAATTTCCCCTAGAATACGCCTAAACAAGCAAATGGGCTAACAGGACAGAAAATGGAAAACAATATTATTCAAACATTGCTTGAATTAACACATCGTGGTAATGATGATGTGAAAATTGCCGCCATTTCGGCGTTAGGGGATTACCGCGCAACCGTTGAACAACAAACCGCAGTTCATCGTCTTCTCGATTTATGTAAAGATCCAAATAAAGATGTCGCTGTATCCGCGATAAAAGCATTAAGTAAGTTATCTGAGCATTTTAAATAAAACCTTTGCCCTCGATTAAGTTAATTTGCTAACTAATCAAATAATATTCTCACTCACCTTTCTCCCGTAAATCCCGATTTATTCTTACCGTACCCGAAATTCAGGTAGGCATATCCTCGGGCATTCAATCATTTTTATAATTAAAACCAATAAATTACATCTCTTTTCGTTCCATCCGCTTTTTTTTATATTTTTAAATTAAATATTTTGATAATATCAATATTATTGAACTTAAATGCTAATATACATTAAATATCAGTATATTTAACTAGTTCATTTTTTATAACATAATTTCGTAGGATGGATAATGGATAAACAAGTCATCAACACACTGCTCGATTTAACCAATCGAAAAAATGACGATGTCAAAATAGCGGCAATTTCGGCACTCGGTGATTGTAAGTTACCAATAAAGCAAATGAATACCATGGGCCGTTTGTTAGAGCTGTGCAATGACCCAAATAGGGATGTTGCGATCAGCGCGATTAAAGCCGTGAGTAAGCTTTTAAATCATGATAATGAATAATACAAAGCACTTATTCACAATTGTGATAACCAGAAGGAAATAGAAGGGTAAAATGCGTTGTGATCCTACCCTTCTAGATTGATTACGCCTGTTTTAAATGACGTGAGTGAAAGGCAATATGTTCACCAATAAAGCTGCTAATAAAATAGTAGCTATGGTCATAGCCATCACGTAAATGCAATGTGCAATCAAATTGCTTTTGTTCACAGACCGTTGCTAACAGCTCTGGCTTTAATTGCTCATGGTAAAAGGGATCTGCTGTACCCACATCAACACGTATTGGCGATGTTGTCGCTGCGTTACCAAGTAACTCAATAGTGTCATATTGAAGCCATTTAGCCCTATCATTGCCCAAGTACGCCATAAAGGCTTTTTGCCCCCATGGAACTTGTGAAGGCGCAATAATCGGCGCAAATGCAGACAAACTGCAATAGCGTTCAGGGTTACGCAAACCAATCATTAAAGCCCCATGACCGCCCATGGAATGGCCTGAAATCGCGCGCTTATCTGTTACAGGTAAATGGCTTTCCACTAATGCTGGTAGCTCTGAAACGATATAATCATACATTTGATAATGGCGTTTCCACGGTTCTTGAGAAGCATTTACGTAAAACCCAGCCCCTTGCCCCAAATCATAAGCGGCATCATCTGCTACGCCTTCGCCTCTTGGGCTAGTGTCTGGCGCAATAAGAACCACCCCGTGCTCTGCGGCAAATTGCTGAGCCGCCGCTTTCGTGATGAAGTTTTGCTCGTTACATGTCAGCCCTGATAACCAATAAATCACAGGGCAAGGCTGCGTTTGAGCCTGCGGCGGCAAATAGGCGGCAAATTTCATTTCACAGCCTAATACCGTTGATTGATGTTGATAAACATCCTGCCAGCCACCAAAGCAAGCGTGGCGCTCAATTCTCTCCATCAATAGCTCCTTATTCGTAATGAATGACGGTACGGATTGACTTGCCTTCATGCATTAAATCAAAAGCTTCATTAATGCTATCAAGCGGCAATGTGTGAGTCACAAATGGCGCCAAATCAATATCCCCTTTCATGGCATCTTCAACCATTTTTGGTAATTGGCTACGCCCTTTCACGCCACCAAATGCGGTTCCACGCCATGAGCGGCCTGTCACCAATTGGAATGGACGCGTCGAAATTTCCTGCCCAGCACCCGCCACACCAATAATGATAGATTGCCCCCACCCACGGTGAGCACTTTCCAATGCTGCACGCATAACATTCACGTTACCAATACATTCAAAGGTATGATCGACGCCCCATTCAGTCATTTCAATTAACACTTGCTGAATTGGCTTATCAAAGTCTTTTGGATTTAAGCACTCTGTTGCACCAAATTGGCGAGCTAATTCGAATTTTGTTGGATTGGTATCAATAGCAATAATACGCCCAGCTTTGGCTTGTCTTGCGCCTTGGATAACGGCTAAACCAATGCCACCCAAGCCAAATACTGCCACAGAATCACCTTCTTGTACTTTTGCGGTGTTATGCACTGCGCCTATCCCCGTAGTCACACCACAACCCAATAAGCACACTTCTTCGTGATTCGCTTCTGGATTGATTTTAGCCAGTGATACTTCAGCCACAACAGTATATTCACTGAATGTTGAGCAGCCCATGTAGTGATAAACAGGCTGACCATTATAAGAAAAACGTGTTGTGCCATCAGGCATTACGCCTTTTCCTTGGGTTGCACGGACAGACACACATAAGTTCGTTTTACCTGACTCACAGAAAACGCATTTTCCGCACTCTGCGGTATACAGTGGAATAACGTGGTCACCGACGCTGACACTTGTCACGCCTTCCCCCACTTCAACCACAACCCCAGCACCTTCATGGCCTAGCACAACAGGGAATAGCCCTTCTGGGTCGTCCCCTGAAAGCGTGAATGCATCAGTGTGACAAACGCCTGTATGACTGATTTTAACTAAAACTTCCCCAGCTTGTGGTGGCATAACGTCGAGTTCGACAATTTTCAGTGGTTCGCCCGGACCAAATGCGACTGCTGCACGTGATTTCATCGTTGTTCCTTTTTATTTAACGCAAATAAGTGCGAATAAGTGAAATAGCATCATCAACTGACTCTTTTTGATGCTGTGTGGTGGCAGACTCTTGGAGCCCCTCGCGTAAATGGCTTTCTAAGACGCCCGCCATTAAGCCATTTACGGCACCACGAATGGCAGCAATTTGCTGTAAAACTGCGGCACACTCTGCTTCGTCCTCGAGTGCAGATTCAAGTGCTAATAGCTGCCCTTTGAGTTTACGAACACGCGTCAATACCGCTTTCTTTTCTTTTGGTGAATGTGGCATCTTCAAGCCTCTTTCATATACATAGGGGGAGTATAGTATTTATAGTGGTACCAGTACAGAATGATGGATTTAATTTACCTATTTAAGGCACAAAATAATAAAAAATGGCAAAGTGAGTTATGTTTCACTTTGCCATTAGAGAGGATATAACAATATAAATTACAGTAAGTTAAAGTATTTATCGGGTTTATTAACTGGGGGAAGAGGTTTGAGATCGAGCATGTCCATCGCATTTCGCTCGATACTATTACAAATCGCATTTAATGGTAGATCATTCGCAGATGTCCCAAAAGGGTCTTCCAACTCTTCAGCTAATGAGTCCCATGCTAAAAAAGTATACGATATAAATACCGAAACAAATGGGGTCATATAATGCAAATCAACCACTAACGCGAACGGCAATAGCGTACAAAATAAATACACGGTGCGTTGCAAAATTAAGGTATAAGCAAAAGGAATAGGCGTATTCGAAATACGTTCACAGCCACCTAAAACGTCAGATAACGCATTAATATCTTTATTGATTGCTTGAAATAATACATCACTAATCACTTTATTATCCCGCAATTCCCCGACCTTCAGTCCAATCTGCATTAGAATACGGCTGGTTGGAAATGGACTACGAATAACTTCGTCAAAAATAGCGCGAGGTAACAACCGATATAAATCAACAATCGGGCTGGTTTTTCTTAGCTCGTGTTTTAAGCTCCAACCAAATGCAATCAATAAGTGCGCAAATTCTTTTTGTGCAGCTTTGTCATTTGGTAATAACCCTTTAATATTTCTTAAAATATTGCGTTGGTTAATCAGCAAATTAGCCCAAAGTGTTCTCGCTTCAATTAAACGGCTATAACACGCGTTATTGCGAAAACCCAAAAAGATTGCAATGGCTATCCTCAATAAACTAAAAGGCGCGATAGTTAAATGGATCCCGAGTTGTTCGTACCATTGGTAACTCAATACGGCAACAATCGAAATCATAATATTAAGGGATAACCGAAAGGTGATTTTTGACAGCACGGAACCGTGCCAATCGAACAACCGGAAAAACCAGTGCTGATGCGGGCGAATGACCATAATGTAATAAGTATTTTTCAGTAAAACGACATATAACTTATTATTTCATTTATCAAACCGATAATCCATAGATAATAATTGATTAACTTATTAAACCTAATTCAAAAACAAAAATAGCTAATAAGATAGATTTATTAGCTATTGATCATACACTTAAACCAAAACAATCATGCAATTTTAGTTTTCTTCAATTTAAACGCTAACAGCCCTGCGACCACCAGTGAGCCGATAAGCAATAATTCTCCGGCAACAATACTGCCGGTGGAATCAATAAGGTAACCGACAGCAAATGGTCCTAAAAAGCCGCCTAAATTACCAATTGCATTAATAAAGCCCATAGAAATTGCTAACGTATCATCAGCGATATAAGAGCTTAATGCTGCCCAATAGACTGAGTAACAATAAATGCATCCTAGACACAGACTTAGTGCCATTAATGCAAAAATAGGTGATTGTGAGCCAAATAAAACAGATAATCCTAGAAATAGCGCCCCCGCTAAAATCGGAATTCCAATATGGTATTTATAATCTCCAGTTTTATCTGAATGATATGAGTTAATAATGGAACCTATCGCAGCAAATACCCAAGGGATCGCAGCTAACCAACCAATTTGCATCGAATCCGTTGACGCTGAAATTGACTTTATTAATGTAGGCAACCAAAGCCCAAACCCATAGAAACCTACCTGCAAGAAACAAAATAATAAAAGCAAGATCACCACATTTCTATTTTTTAACGCCTCTTTAAAGCTTTTTGGTGCAACTTGTTTAATTTTGGCATTTTCTTGCGCAATTGTTTGCTTTATATAATTGCGTTCTTTTTCACTTAACCATTTAGCTTGGTCTGGAGTATCGGCAGTCATAAACCACCAAATAACTGCCCAAATAATTGGAGGTAATCCTTCAATAATAAACATCATGCGCCAATCCCAGTGAGATAATATCCAACCAGAAACTGGGGCGGTGATAATTGCAGCAAATGGAATACATAAATACCAATAACCGTTTGCTCTAGCCCTTTCACTTAAAGGAAACCATTTAGTCAGCATGATCATGGTTGCTGGTGACACACCACCTTCTGCAAATCCGACAAAAAAGCGCACGATAAGCAATTGAGTATAATTTTCCACAAAACCAGTGAGGATTGAACACCCGCCCCACGCTAATAAAGACACCGTAATAAATTTTTTGGCGCTCCATTTCTGCGCAAGCATTCCACCAGGGACTTGCAAAAATAAATAACCAAAGAAAAACACACCACTTGCAATACCAAATGCCGTTGCACCAATTGCTAAGTCTTTTTGCATTCCGTTGAATGCAAATGCCATGTTATTTCTATCCATAAAGGCGATGGTATACATTAAAAAAGCGGCTGGAATGATCCTAAACCAGCGCTTATTGGGTACATTGGAAGCTGAACTCATAACATTACCTTTTATTAAGCATCTAAATATTTTTGTTATTTTTTTATTGCGTATTTGGCTTCTAAATCATGCAATTTTTGTACGCGCCTTCTACAATCAATATCTGTGCTAAATTCAGCATTGAGGTATTCTTTAACCAAATCAATAACTAACCACTCACCAACAATTTTTGCCCCCACGCACATCACATTAACATCGTCATGCTCTACACATTGATGAGCAACATGCGCATCATGGCAAATTGAGGCTCGAATACCCGGTATCTTATTTGCAGCAATGGATGCACCAACTCCAGTGCCACAAACCAAAATAGCTCTCTCACACTCACCATCTAATACTGACTGGCAGACCTTTTCTGAAATATCTGGAAAATCAATAGGCTCTAGACTGTGGCAACCAAAATCTATTGGTGTATGGCCTAATTCTTCAACAATACGAATAACTGCCGCTTTTAACGGAAAACCTGCATGATCCCCACCGATGGCTATTTTCATTTTGTTTCTCACTCTCTTTAGTTAGGATGAAATCTATTTAATTTGTCGTTAGTTTCTTTTTCTGTCGGCATATTCGAGGCACCATCACGCTCAATGGCCAATGATGAAAACGCCGATGCAAATTTAATTGATTGGTGTATGTGTACTCCCTTGGATAATTGAGAAGCAAGAGCGCCATTAAAAGCATCACCAGCCCCTGTTGTGTCCACTACAATGGCGGGATAAACATCAAACGATGTGAATTGTTTATTTCCATATAGTAAAGCCCCCTCTTCCCCCATCGTAATAATAACGATAGGAAATCCCATTTCATTAATTTTTATTGCTGCATTTTTTGCTGTTGAAAAGTCTTTTATTTCAACTCCGGATAATAATGAAGCTTCTGTTTTATTTGGTGTGATAATATCAACTAAACCAATAAGGTTTTCTGTAATAACATTGTATGGTGCAGGATTTAAAATGGTTAAGACACCATTTTCTTTTGCATACTCAAGCGCTTTTTGAATAATATCAAAATTATTTTCAAGCTGAACTAACAATACATCCGAGTTTATAATATCTAATTTTACAGAGTTTAATTCATCTTCTGTAATCGTTTTATTTGCTCCAGGAAATATAGCTATCATATTGTCTTTATTTTCTTCTGAGACATAAATTAATGCATTACCTGTCGGTTCTGATTCCGATTGAAAAATAGAAAATGAATTGATATTTGTACTGTGTAAGTTTTTATAGGCAAAATCACTAAACTGGTCACGGCCAATTTTTGTCACAAATCGGACATCGCTCCCCGCATTACTTGCAGAGATAGCTTGATTTGCACCTTTCCCACCTGAAGACAAATAATTCGTCGTCCCAACAACGGTTTCCCCAACCTTTGGAAACTTAGTGACCTTGGTGACGATATCCACATTATATGAGCCTAAAATAAAAACTTTACCTTTCATTGATAACTCTCTTTTTTCTTTTATGATACTTAGCTCTGCAATGCTTTGTGTTATTTGTAATAATGAGTCAATATCCTTAAACTCATTAATAATATTTTTCTTAACTGCAATTGCGCCGCCATGGGTTCTTTTAATTAATCCAATCTTATGAAGATCATTTAAATCTTTCCTAATTGTCTCTTTGGAAATTTTAAAAAATACAGACATTGAATTAACACTAACATTGCCTTTTTTATAAATAAAATCCAAAATGGCAACTTGCCTTTCGACTTTAAACATAGAATTACCTTTATTTTATGGATATATCATAGTGAGTTTTTCAAATACAAAAAGAGACCCCTCTCAACAAATCAACGGGCATTCGGAACCAATCGGAACATAAAAAACTCGAGTCATTAAAATGAAAAATTAAATTTATAATTAATTATTGACGTGAAAAACCCTCCAGTCATAAAAACTAGATTTTAATTAATATCGGCACGTTAAATTAAAATAATTAAGTTAATTTGGCATGTTATTATGATTTTACCAATATACGAAATCGCCTGCACTTTGCATGCAGGCATTTAATTATTCAGTTATTTCCAATCTTGAACTTCTTTTTCAGTTAGCGTTAAAGGCTGTGTGCTGCCAGTCTCTGCCGATTTCACTGCAGCTTCTAAAACAGACATAACTGCTAAAGCTTGCAATGGTGTCACTGAGTTTTGTGCATTACCATTCAACGCATTACGAATATTCACATAATATTGGCTCTGATCGCCTTTTGGCGCTTCTTGCAACTTGGACGATAGCGTCTCATCAATTAAAATAATTGGGTCATTATCCACACCCCATTCTTTATCTCGCGGCGTGATCCCTTGTAATAATTGTTTTTCTTGTTGATCTGGTTGGGATTTTACTGCGCTACCTTTATCACCATGTACCGTAAAGCGTGTAAACCCACCAGCGGCTAACATGCTGCAATGCAAAATCACTTTATGAGTTGGGTAGTTTAATAACACATGTGCCCAATCATTAATTTGGCCATTATTTCTTAATGTTGCAATATTACCTTGCACTGACTGAGGTAAACCAAAAAGTTGCAGTGCTTGGTCAATTAAATGCGGGCCTAAATCAAACCATAAACCACTACCTGGCAAGTTTTGCTCACGCCAACGTACTCTCACTTCAGGGCGAAAGCGGTCAATATGTGATTCAAAATGTTTTATTTCACCAATCTGTTTTTGCTCTATCACGTTTTTGATAGCGAGAAAATCACTGTCCCAGCGGCGATTATGAAATACAGATAATAAAACATTGTGCGCTTTCGCAAGTTCAATCAATTCTCTAGCTTCTTGCATATCCAGGGTAAATGGCTTGTCGACTACCACATTTTTACCCGCCTCAATTGCCAGCTTTGCCAATGGCGCATGAGTTGCATTTGGGCTCGCAATGACGACTAAGTCAATATCCGAACGGAGAATAGCTTCTTCAGGAGATGCAATAACCGTCGTATTCGGAATATCACGTTTCACCTTTTCTTCGCCACTAGAAGCCACAACAGCAAGGTTCAAGCCATCAACTGACTGAATTAAAGGTGCATGGAATGTTTTCCCTACAAACCCATAGCCAATCAGTGCAACATTAATTTCTTTGCTCATAATTTTACCTGCATCGTTAAATACTCAGAGAATTCACAGTTACCTTGCTACTAGGATTAAGTTCATCCCAATGGCAATCTAAAAACAGTTGATCAATTTCGTCCAAATGTGCCACTAAATAAGGCTGACATAGATTGAGTTTTGTGCTGTCTGCTACGACCCAATGTGCTTGGCTATTCGCTATCATGGCGCGTTTTACATCGCAATCTGCTTCTTGGGTTGCACTCAATCCCAAAGAGGGATGCAAAGCACAAGCCCCTAATATAGCGATATCTGCTCGGTATCTTTCCAACATGGATAGTGTGCCACTCCCTGCAAACAAGCGCTGCCCTGAGTCCCATTCCCCACCTAATAAGATCAATTGGATATCTGCACGATCACTAAAATGCACGGCAATATCTAAGGATGTGGTGATAATTTTCATCGGACCTTGGATAAAGCTAGCAACAGCCATGACCGTACTGCCAGAATCAAGGAACAGTGTCGAGCTCTTTGGGATCAACTTAGCAACCTGTTGCCCTAATTGTTTTTTAACCTCTGGCAATAAAATATTGCGCCCTCGACGGCTCATCACAGGCACATTGAACCCCACAGCACCGCCATGGCTTTTTTGTGCTAGCCCTTGGTTTTCAAGTTCCGTTAAATCACGGCGAATAGTATCTGTAGAAACATGCAACTGATTAGATAAGTCAGCAACACTCACCTGACCATTTTTTGCAATTATTTCAATGATATAATTTTGTCTCGCTTTTTTGTGCACGACTGCAAAACCTCGCAAAAAGTTGCAATATACATCATAATACCGCAATTAAAGTGAAAATAAACACAAAAATTGCGCAATAATCGCCAATATTGATAAGCCTGTTGAATTTGTATATTTTTTTGTTGAATAAGAAAAAAGATGAGAGAAAAAGTGCATATGGGATGCTGATATGAAGCAGAAAGCCACTATTAGGCTCTCTACTTTATTCGAATTAAAACACTAACTTTTTAACGACTCTAATCGTTTGATTTCATCACGCAGCGCATCAATTTCACGTTCTAACTGACGGCTTTCATCTGAGAAATATTTACTGTTCAGTTTTGTTGGGCCTGTAGCCCCTGAATAGTGGTCATAACAACGGTTTTGCACATTTGAGATGGCTCGCTCTAGCCCTGCAACTCGATGACGGTTTCCATGCATTTTTGCATATTTTAGCTGCTTTTCAAGTTGGTAAATTTTATTATCACATCCATAGTAATTAGAGCCCGCTTGGGAAGATAATGGAATAAACAGTGTTGATAAAATAATTAGCATTATCCTTTTCATTTAATTCTCCAAATATAAAAAATAAATTAAATTTTGTCTATTTCATCACTTTTATATTTTATTAATATAAGCAAGCTCTTAATTTGGCTTAAGTTGGAAATTAAACCTAAAATATCCGCATCCTAAAGCAGGATAAATGATAACTTATATTTATAGTTAATAAGTCAAACAGGTCTGATCACTTTTTATGATAATTTATTACAGACAGACATAACTTTCCTTGTTACCTTACTCACATGGACTTTCCTCTACACGGATGTAGACATTCCCCACTTAAAATATCAGAATAACCTCGTTCATTATCTAGACAGTCAACTCAATTACTTCAATTACTCTAAACAGTTAATTTAATTATTAAAAAAATATATTAAGCACAGTTTGCAAAATTTTATTTTATTCTAAAAATATAATAATCCATTATATTTGTATTTATTTAAACCTATAGGAATAAGTCTAAATTACCCCTTGTTCTCATATATATTTTGCTGCCTCTTAATAAGAGGCGATATACTCCTAGCATCGGTAACGCCACAGAGAACAATGATGCCCCCGACTAAATTTGAACTGACATTTTCCAATGCTAACGAACAGCATTTTCATGCAGCTTTAAAGCAAGCCAGTCAAGATTATCTAAAAAGTAAACAAGATCATGTATATGCGAGCAAAACCGATATTGCTGTGATCATCATTTTATTTGCTATCGCAGCATTGTGTTATCTCCCGACGCTGTATACTTCATCCGTATTAACCTACAGTTTATCCTATTTTGTTTTTGTCCTTCTCATTATGTTCCTCAATGTGATTGGCCAACACGATGCTTGCCATAATACCTTATTTAAAAAGAGCTGGAAAAATCGGGTATTTGGCCGCCTAGTTACCTTACCTTTAGGGTTAGAACCTGAGTTTTGGCGTACCCGCCATGTTCATTATCACCACCATTTTGCCAATATTGAGAATTACGATTTAGATACCGAAGAAAATGGTATTTTCCGCCAAACACCGTTTCAAAAGTGGCGACCCGTCATGAAGTATCAGCACATTTATTGGCCATTTGTTGCTTCATTTTCGTTAACCTGGATTGCATTGGTTTTTGATTGGTCGGATAGAGCAGGTAAAACGCGCCTAAAAGACCAAAACGTCCTAACCGGAAAAAAAGGTTGGGCACTTTTTATTGCCAGCAAAATTGGCCATTTATTGTTGATGTTAGGTTTACCTTTATTTTTTGCTCATCATCATGGAATTAGCTTAACCGCTATTTTTGTCACTTATATTTTGAGCCAAATGATTGCCTCCGTTTTTGTTATTTATTTACTTTTAGGGACGCATTGGGCTGAAACTGAATTCTTCATTGCTCCAGAAGATAAGCAAATAAAACATGGATGGTACCACCATAACTTTGTTACAGCCTGCGATTGGCTCCCCACTCCACACTGGTTGTGGCGTTTAACTGGGGGTCTTAATTACCACCTAACTCATCACCTGTTCCCTAATTGGCACCACCGCCATTACCCTGCTTTAGCTAAAATTTTAGGGGAATTAGCTTCACAACATAACATGCCTTATCGCTGTATTCGTTATAACGAATTAGTCGCCGCACAAATCCGCTTCTTAAAAAAAATGGGTGAAAAACCACTCTAAAAGCTACCTCACTGTATACACGAGGCTAAATACAGTGAGGTAATGTTTATATTTAAACAATGACTCAATGAACTAATTATTTAAATGTTATTTACCCTTCAAAATAAATCCTTAAGGTTTATTGCTTAGCAATCTGGTACGCTTTATAAAACAAATCCTATATTATTCCTGACGAATAACTAAAACGTTTGATTATATTATTGATATAAATTTAAGCAAAAAAAGCACAACATCTATTAACTTATATCTTATTTATGTTTTGTTTACTTTTTATTTATTAAGGAATTATTAAATTCACTATTACATCTATTGATGCTCTATTTAAGTTATTCAAAATATAATTCATACATAAAAATAATATTTCTAAACTACACACTACATTTTATAGAATGGTTGAAACTCGCATGAAAAAAGCAGAGTACATTATAAAGAAACTACGCACATTTATTATCAGTGATAAGCTTTATCTTGCTAATAAATTTACAAAAAAACTAAATTATCGCCCTGATTTTAAAAATCCTAAAAGCTTTAATGAAAAGGTGAATTTTAGAATGCTGCGTGATAAAAATCCACTGTATACACAGCTTGCAGATAAACTCGCCGTCAGGGGTTACATTAGCCGAACCATTGGCGAAGAGTATTTAGTCCCTATTTTAGCCACTTATCGTCATGTTGATGAAATTGACATCGCTGCGCTTCCAGAGCAATTTGTGCTCAAATGTAATCACGACAGCGGCAGTAGTGTAATTTGCCGAAGTAAAACCAAATTTGATTGGCAACACGCTAAAAGTAAATTGTCATTTCACTTATTGAAAAATCTTTATTACATTACTCGTGAACGCCATTATAAAAATATTTCACCTCACATTATTTGTGAACAATATATTGATTTATTTGCTAATAAAAATAGAAAACTCGTCCCTGAAACCTGCCGTATCCACTGTTTTTCAGGTAAGCCCGTCTATGCAGAAATTGATTATACTGATGAGTCAGGCGAAGAATTTATCAATATCTATGACATCAACTGGCAGCTACAACCCGTCACTTTTGGCTACCCAAATATGCTAGAACCAGTACCAGAGCCACCACTGTTTAAAGAAATGCTGCGCTTAGCTGAAATCCTCGTTACGCCGTTCGATTATTGCCGGGCTGACTTTTTGATGTCTGATGAAAATACCCTGTATTTTAGCGAGCTGACCTTTGCGCCTAACGCAGGTAGAACAGAAATCGCCCCATTATCGTGGGACTTCAAACTTGGAGAACATTGGGAGCAACGCATTACCCAATCTGCGGGCTATACGCCTCTCGAAGGCGCCTTATCAACTATCTCCGCGAATAAGAAAAAGTAACATGCAGAAAAAAGGCTCTGTGAAATCACAGAGCCTTTATAAACTATTTTTACTCAAACAATTAATTCGCTAACACACTCGCTTTACGACGTAAGCTCGCAATGAGCATATAAATTGCCGTCACGAGCAACACAATAAAGAAGAAATCCACTAAGCCATTATGTTGACTTAATAACGTGCCGGCTGCAATTGGCCCCATTGCTGAACCAATGCTATAGCTAAACAGCATAACTTGTGTTGCAGCGACAATGTAAGATGAATCTAGATTGTCACATGCTAAAGTAATTGCGATTGGGTATAGCGCAAATGAGGACATACCTAATAAGGCTAATGCCACAATCATCACCAAGTAGTCGCTAGAGATGTAAATAACGCCCATCGCGAATACCCCTAAAAGAGATACCATCGCTAACAACAAAGTCTTACTCATCAAGATGGAAAGCTTGCTAACAACTGGTTGGATCAACATCCCACCCAAAATAATTGAGGCCATCAAAACCCCAACTTGGTCAGTCGTAAATTGATCTTTCTTCAATGATAGTGGCATCAACCCATAAATCGTACCCATGGTGATACCTGAAACCATACATCCGATAATTGCAGGTTTACTTAATCGCGCAATTTTTTTCAACGACAATTTTTGATGCGACCCGCTATCTGGCTGCCCTTGGCGAACTAATAAAGGCGGCATTACAGCTAATAACAATAAGCCCAATACAACCATAAAAGGATAGGCACCTTGGGTTCCAATCACACCAATCGCGAGTTGCCCTAAGGTTGTCCCGCCATATAATGACGTCATATAAAAGCTTAAACGCTTAGCTCGCTCTTTTGGGCTATCGCCAATCAGTAACCAAGATTCAACCACAACAAAGATACCCGCAACCGCGATACCTGCAACTAAACGGTTTGGTAACCAAGCTTCAATAGAAGCTGCCCATGGCAAAACAACAACCGTTGCGGCTAGCATTAATAAAAAGCCAATAAAAGAGAGGCGATGGCCAATTTTGGCAATCACGGGCTCAATAAGCATTGAACCAATTAATAAACCGATATAGTAGGCACTTGCTAACCAGCCAGCGTATTGCGTATCAATCCCAAAGCTCCCCATTGATAATGGGATTAAGCTCATTAAATAACCCGATGCAATAGCAAAAATCGTTAACCCAGCGACGGGAACGAATGCATTATCGCGTTTGCGCATGATAGTAGTGGACTGATTCACGCCCCACTCTCCAACAAATAAAAATAAATAATATGCGCTGCAACTACATCGTAGAATACGACAAGGCTGTGTTCTCAAAAAGGAACACATTTCGGCGATTAGTGCAGTAGTAAAATATAAAAATAAGACTGATTTGAGCGCAATATAGAACGTTCAATCACTAAGTTAAAATGAGAAAATCTAATGGTGACTAGTAAAATAATTTATGTGAGAAAAATCACGTTTTTTCTGAAGGCAAGTTTAGATCAATAACCATAGAAAAAATGTATTAAATCATTTAAAATCAATGAAATAAAAACAAACACCCATGCATTCCCATGTTACACTTTGATACAACTTAAGTCATATGACAATCGCCCTAAAAGTGCTCAATGGCAAAATAATTTATTTATTATTTTTATCTTGCCATCTCATGAATGCTAAAGGCCTTTTTGGCTGATAGTTCAAATAAAATAAATTAATCCGTACTTTTATTAATTTATTTCTTTTTTAATCAGAAATGCCTAATAGCGCATTCCGTTTATTGGTTATTTTCATCATGATTTATCTGCTAGGTTTATTCTAATGAAGAAAGACGCCGCCACAGTGTTGTTCTGCTAATTCCAAGGTATTGTGCTACCGCTTTACGGTCACCATTAAACCTTGCCATCACGTCAGTAAGTGACTCCTCACTCTTATTGCAAGCTGCATCATAGCTATCTGTAAACCACTTACGTTCAGGGGACAAACTCATTAGCATCCCTTCGCTAATCGCTTTTTCAGGGTGTGCGCTGCAATAGAGTGCGATTCGCTCCATTAAATTACGTAGTTCACGCACATTCCCCGGCCATGTGTAATTTAGAAAAAACGGGCGACAGCTTAAAAGTTGTTGCACACGAAATTCAGGGAGTGGTAATACCAACCCAGCAAAAGCCAATTTTAAAAGTCGCTTCGCAAGAACAAAAATGTCCTCTCCGCGCTCATTAAGCGTGGGTACTTGCATCCTAAGTACCCCTAAACGATAAAAAAGATCAGTACGAAATCGCCCATTCTTCACCCAATCATCTAAATGACAGTGGGTTGCACAAATCACGCGGACATTGACCTGCAAAGGCTTATAACCGCCAATTCGTACCACAGAGCGTTCTTCCAACACACGTAAAAGTCGAGTTTGTAACGCTAGCGGCATTTCACCTATTTCATCTAAAAATAACGTTCCCCCGTGGGCCATCTCAAATAAACCCGCCCTTCCACCACGCCGTGACCCCGTAAACGCCCCTTCTTCATAACCAAATAATTCAGCTTCCAATAATGTTTCAGGGATGGCGCCACAGTTAACCGCCACAAATGGCATTTTCTGCTTGCTGCGTTTATGTTGATTAAATAAGGTAAATTCGTGATGGATTGCTTGTGCGACCATTTCTTTCCCTGTACCACTTTCACCTTGGATAAGCACAGTGGCATCCGATCTCGCATATAGCATAATCGCCTGTTTGACCTGCTCCATGGACAATGATGAACCAATGAGGTCGTTGATTGTATAGCGAACCTTAGGAGGTGTAACCTGCACATATTTATCTGATAAATGACGGTTACGGTGAGACATGCGACTTAGCTCAATGGCGTCAGTAAATGCCTGTCGGATAGTTTGTGTGGAATAAACAAAAATCCCTGTCATGCCCATTTCATCCGCCAAATCCATAATCAACCCCGCGCCAACAACCACGGTGATCCCCATCGCTTTTAAGGCCTTAAGCTGCGCACGTGCATCTTCAGCGGTCACATAGCTACGTTGTTCAATTTGCAATGCAAAACGTTGCTGAAAATCAGTCAAAGAGGGAATGATGTTTTTATAATTAATAATTCCAACCTTATCACTGATTTCTCGCGCTTTAGCGAGCGCCTGCATCACATCAAACCCACTGATATTAACAATGATGACAGGAACAGAAACATGGCTTTTCAGGTAAGCACCGTTAGAACCCGCGCTGATAATCGCATCACAATGCCCCTGTTTTAGCCTTTCTCGTACCATTTCAGCCGCTTGTTCAAACCCCAAATTCAACGGTGTAATTTCGGCTTGTTCACTGAACTCAGGGCTAATATCACGAAAAAGAGTGAATAGCCGCGAAACAGAGACTGTCCAAATAATCGGTTTTTCCATCTGTTTCACTTCCTCTTTGTTATGTTTCAATAAATGTTTCAAATGCGTTTCAATTAACATTAGTGTGTTTCAATGAAACATGCTAATCACGAATAACAAATTTGTTTTCCTTATCACAATTTTTTATTTTTTTAACCTATTAATTTTTAACGCTTTATTATTGATGTTTATGTCTATGCTAATTGGCATGGCAATTGCTATATGGCTATAGTTACCTTAATCAACCAACAATTTATTAACAATCGAGAGGCCACTATGTCATCTATTCCTGCCGGACAAAAATTCCGCGATGCTGTCGCCCAAGAGTCCCCCCTTCAGTTAGTGGGGACCATCAACGCCAATCACGCCCTTCTTGCTCAACAAGCTGGCTACAAAGCCATTTATTTATCGGGTGGCGGTGTCGCCGCGGGCTCATTAGGTATGCCAGACTTAGGGATTTCTACCCTAGATGATGTGTTGATTGATATTCGCCGTATTACTGATGTTTGTGATTTACCCCTGATGGTCGATGCCGATATTGGTTTTGGCCCATCCGCCTTTAATGTTGCTCGCACCGTCAAGTCATTTTGTAAAGCAGGCGCGGCAGGCTTACACCTTGAGGATCAGGTCGGTGCGAAACGTTGTGGTCATCGCCCTAATAAAGAAATCGTCTCGACGCAAGAAATGGTGGATAGGATCAAAGCCGCGGTCGATGCCCGTACTGATGACAGCTTTGTGATTATGGCTCGCACAGATGCGCTCGCCGTCGAAGGCCTTGATGCAGCACTTGAACGTGCTCAAGCCTATCTAGAAGCAGGCGCGGACATGTTATTCCCTGAAGCGATTACTGAGCTGTCTATGTATCAACAGTTTACCAAAAACACCCCCGCCCCTGTTCTCGCGAACCTCACCGAATTTGGCCAAACCCCATTGTTTACCTTAGATGAACTTCGCAGCGTCGGTATCGCGATTGCACTTTATCCGTTGTCAGCCTTTCGTGCGATGAATAAGGCCGCAGAGCAGGTCTATGCTGCGATACGCCATGAAGGCACGCAGAAAAGCGTTGTCCCCTTGATGCAAACACGTGATGAACTATATCAAAGCATTCATTACTACAATTACGAACAAAAATTAGATGCCCTATTTTCGCAAAAAAAATAATAGGCACGTAGGCAGCACCAAGTTGAACCTCCTCTAGCCCCTACAAGGATAATACGATGAATGAACAACTTAGTAGCACTGAAACATCACCGTTTAAACCTAAAAAATCCGTTGCACTCTCAGGTGTTTCCGCAGGGAATACAGCCCTTTGTACTGTAGGACGTAACGGAAATGACCTGCATTATCGTGGGTTTGACATCCATGATTTAGCAACGCAATGTGAGTTTGAAGAAGTTGCACATTTACTGATCCACGATAAGCTTCCCACGCAAACCGAACTCACCGCCTATAAAGAAAAACTGCAATCCTACCGTGGGTTACCTGCGAGTGTGAAACAAACTTTAGAATCCATTCCCGCCAACGCACACCCAATGGATGTCATGCGTACAGGGGTTTCGATGATGGGCTGTGTACTCCCCGAAAAAGACGCTCACCCATTTTCAGGTGCCAAAGATATTGCCGACCGGTTATTAGCTTCATTAGGTTCAATGCTGCTGTACTGGTACCACTTCAGTCATCATGGTCGCCGCATTGAAACGCAAACTGATGACGACTCAATTGGCGCGCATTTTTTACATTTGTTACATGGTAAAAAACCGCCTGCTCAGTGGGAAAAGTTCATGCATATTGCTGCAATTTTGTATGCAGAGCATGAGTTTAACGCTTCAACATTTGCCGCTCGTGTTATTGCAGGAACGGGAACAGATTTTTACTCCGCAATGACCGGAGCAATAGCCGCTTTACGGGGGCCGAAACATGGTGGGGCAAATGAAGTCTCATTAGAAATTCAGCAACGCTATGCTTCAATGGATGAAGCGGAGCAAGATATCATTGCTCGTATTCATAATAAAGAGGTCATCATTGGCTTTGGTCACCCCGTTTATACCCTTGCCGATCCACGCCATCCCATCATTAAATCTGTGGCATTACAGTTATCCGAGCAAAATTTAAATCGCCATTTATACAGCATCGCCGACCGTATAGAAACGGTAATGAAACGTGAAAAAGGTATGTTCCCTAATTTAGATTGGTTCTCCGCAGTGGCCTATCACTTGATGGGTGTACCGACTGCGATGTTTACACCACTCTTTGTGATGGCGCGGACTGCGGGTTGGTCTGCCCATATTATCGAACAGCGACAAGACAATAAAATTATTCGTCCTTCTGCCAATTATATTGGGCCAGAGAATCAATTATTCACTCCGATAGAACAGCGTTAATAAAGGTAAAATAATGACAACACAAACCGTGAGTTCTCAAAAAATTGAATTTGATAGCGTGATCAGCGACATTGTTGATTATGTAATGGATTACCCGATTGTTTCTGAATTAGCTTACGATACCGCTTATCATTGCCTGCTTGATACATTAGGCTGTGGAATGGAATCGTTAGAATACCCTGCTTGTAAAAAACTGTTAGGCCCAATAGTGCCAGGAACCATTGTCCCTAATGGCACTAAAATTCCGGGCACACAATTTCAGTTAGACCCCGTTCAAGGCGCTTTTAATATTGGTACAATGTGCCGCTGGCTGGATTTTAACGACACTTGGCTTGCTGCCGAATGGGGCCACCCTTCCGATAACTTAGGGGGCATTCTTGCTACAGCCGATTGGTTGTCTCGGGAAAATCTAGCCAAAGGCAAAAAACCTTTAATCATCAAAGATGTATTAACAGCCATGATTAAAGCACACGAAATCCAAGGGTGTATTGCCCTTGAAAATGCCTTTAATAAAGTGGGACTCGACCATGTTATTTTAGTCAAAGTCGCCTCAACCGCAGTCGTCGCACAAATGCTCGGTTTAAACCGCGAACAGATCCTCAATGCCGTTTCCCAAGCATGGATTGATGGCCATAGCTTACGGACTTATCGCCATGCGCCAAATACAGGGTCACGAAAATCGTGGGCGGCTGGCGATGCAACTTCCCGTGCAGTTAGGCTCGCCTTGATGGCGCAAAAAGGTGAAATGGGCTACCCAACGGCATTGTCCGCTAAAACCTGGGGGTTTTATGACGTTTTATTTAACGGTCAACCACTTAGCTTTCAACGCGCTTATGGCTCCTACGTTATGGAAAACGTGCTGTTTAAAATATCTTTCCCTGCTGAGTTTCACTCACAAACGGCCGTCGAAGCGGCATTACAACTTCATCAAATATTAGCGGCAATGGGTAAAAGCGCCGATGATATCGCGTCTATTGCGATCCGCACCCATGAAGCCTGCATTCGCATTATTGACAAAACAGGCCCACTCAATAACCCTGCTGATCGCGATCATTGCATTCAATACATGGTGGCTGTGCCATTGATTTTTGGCCGGCTGACTGCGGCTGATTATGAAGATAACATTGCTCATGATAGCCGAATTGATGCACTTCGAGCCAAAATGCACTGCCATGAAGACACGCAATTTACCGCCGATTATCATGACCCAGATAAGCGTTCGATTTCCAATGGACTCACCATTACCTTAAATGACGGCCAAATACTGGAAGAAGTGGTGATTGAGTATCCAGTCGGCCATAAACGCCGTCGTAAAGAAGGGATGCCGTTGTTATTAAAGAAATTTAGGATTAATTTGGCAAGGCAGTTTCCTGAAGCGCAACAACTGCGTATTCTTCAGGCGTCACTCGATAAACCGATGCTAGAAAAAATGCCAGTTAATGAGTATATGGATTTATTTGTGATTTAAATTCTACTCATCTTTAATACGAAAACGCCGCTAGATTGCGGCGTGAGGTTGTTGACAAAGCAGGATAAAAGCGCGGTTTTTCCTGCTTTGTGTTATCAGCCGAAAATCAATAAATTAGAAAATAAATTGATAGCGAGTTTGGCTAGTGTAAACCTGCTGTGCTTTCGCAATACTTGTATACAAATCGCCCCATTGCGGGTGATTAACTGCATCAGGCGGAAACTGTGTCTCTAAAGCCACACCTGAATATGCCGTATAAATTTGGCTTTTTCCTGCAATCGCAAACAATTGATTGCCACTATAAACTTGCATTGCAGGCATAGTCGTGGTGATTTTCATCTGCACATCACCATCAGGCGAGCCTAGTATTGCTGCTGTTTGCTGGCCATCAGCAATACCACTATTGAAGATAAACGTATGGTCATACCCGCCAACTGCGGCTTGTACCTCATCCTGTAAAAAATCTCGCCCAATGCGTTTACCTGCACGAAAATCAAAATTCGTCTCTGTCACATCCCGCCACTCCCCTGTCGGGAGGCCTTCTGCGGTGGTAGGTAAAAACGTATCTGCTGCTATATGCAAATCATGCTCAAACGCAGTTCGAGTCGAATCTTCCCCTGCAAGGTTAAAATAAGTGTGATTCGTCAAATTCACTGGGCAGTCTTCCGTTGACTGGTATTTATAATCAATAATCACTTGATTATCTTCCGTTAGCTCATAGCTTACCTCAACCAATAATGTCCCTGGAAAGCCTTGATCGCCCGCTGGCGAAGTCAACGAAAAAACTGCTTTGCACGGGTTTGGCTGAATAATTCCCCAAATTCGATAGCTAAAGTTGTCTTTTCCGCCATGCAAGCAGTGTCTGCCTTGATTATTAGAAACAATGTATTGCTGGTCATTTAACGTAAACCGTGAGCCACAAATGCGGTTTGCAACTCGTCCGATGGTCGCGCCAAGGTAAACACCTTGCTCCATCTGTTTCGCCATATTAGGTGATCCTAAAACCACATCTCGCTTGCCACTTGCTAAAGGCAATATGCAACTAACCCAACTTGCCCCCAGACTTGTGAGTAAAATTTTCATTCCATTTTGATTGGTCAGAGCGATAACTTTTGGCGATCGGATAGTATGGCGTTGTTCTTGAGTAAACCGCATTTTTTCCTCAATATTCAATAGTAATCAATTTAATGAAGGGCTTAATTTTTAATATTTGCAACACAGCCCCTTCAGCGTGAGCAAAAAAAGTCGTTCCAAACTGCAACAACAAATTGATTTTCCACTGGTTGCGTATCGAGTGCAATAAAATATTGCAGAGTTTGGGCTTGATGATGTAAATAAAACAAATAACCGAGCAATATACAAAACTCGGCTATTTATGAAACTTATTAATAACAGGTTGGTTAGTGTTTGGTATTTTTATCGTAAGGGTCAAGGTGAGTCATAACATCCAAAATTTGCGGGTTTTCCATGAGTTTTTGTCGAGTTTTCACTGCAATGTCATGACCTTCAGTGATACTCATGTTTCCATCAAGCTCTAAATGCACATCAACTAATAGAAAATCCCCTGATTTACGGGTTTTTAAATCATGGTAACCTGATAATTCATTAACATTATCGAGAACATCGCGGATTTCTTGCAATGTTTCTTCATCAGCACCTTTATCCATTAGATCTTGCATTGATTGGTTGGTAAATTTAAAGCCCATCCGAAAAACAAATGTTCCCACAATTAATGCCGCAAGCGGGTCAAAAATACGGAATCCACATAAGCTCCCTACAATACCAATAGCGACAACTAAAGAAGATGCGGCATCAGACCTGGCATGCCATGCATTCGCAACTAACATACTCGAATTGACTTTCTTTGCCACGTGCAACATATAACGAAATAAACCTTCCTTTGCGACTAACGCTATCAAAGCCGCCACTAATGCAATCATATGAACTTCAGGGATCAAATCAGGGTTGAGCAGTTTCTCAATGGCAGACCACACCATTCCCACCCCAACAATCAATAAAATAATTCCCAAAATTAATGATGCCCCATTTTCATAACGAAAATGCCCATAAGGATGGTCTTCATCGGGTTTTTTGTGGCTCTTTTTATTGGCGATTAAAACAACAAAATCCGCGATTAAATCAGATAATGTGTGTATCCCATCCGCAATCAAGCCCGATGAATGAGAAAATATACCAATAATAATCTGCCAAATTGATAAAAGCGTATTAACTAGCACACTGATCAATGTGCTCTTCTTCGCTGCCTTAAATTTAGCTTGTTGAACCTCAAATTCTTTGCTTGGCTTACTGACGATTTCATTTTTATTCATAACATCATTTCTTTAATGAAAAACAAAATAATTATCATTTAAATAATCTTTTAAATCAACAAGTTAAATGACCGATAAAATAATAGTCGCACATTAACGGTTAAATGTCTCATCATAAATTGTAACCAGATAGCGTAGATGCAAATGCCTATTCTTTACTTTTTGATTACAAATGCGCTCATTATTTAAAATATCGATAAATGCGCACTTAATAGCATTTCTCCCAGCTTATTTAACTTATAGTATATAAATAGTGAATTGCTATAATCGATTTCAAATAACATATGGATGAGGTGGCTATGTATAAAAAAATTCTAGTTCCTATTGATTTGTTAGAGGATGAACTGAATCAGGACATCATAAAACATGTTGAAGCCTTAGCCATGTTGGGCGCACCTGAAATTCATTTTTTATCCGTCATTCCGAGTGTTGAATTATTCTTTGGTATTGAAATTGCTGTACTGCCTGAAAGCCAGAAAAACTCAGCAGAACGCTCAATTTTGGCGATGCGTGCGTTAGAAGAGATAATTAAAGATATTAAAGTGCCAGATAAGCAAATTAGTTGCAAAGTTAGCATTGGTTCAGCAAAAGATGAAATCTTGGATTATGCACAAGAAATTGATGCGGATTTAATTATGGTAGGTTCACACCACCCAAGCACTTCAACCTATTTATTAGGTTCAACCGCGTCTGCTATTGTTCGCCATGCAAAAACATCGGTCTTTGTGATCCGCTAAAATACAGGATAAAAAAATGCCGCTAATTAGCGGCATTTTTTATTTATTTTTTGGTGGAATCAATTAGTTTATCGTCTGTTGACCAAACACGATATTTTACATCCATATCGGCAGGTGCATAGACTACGATTGGCAGTTTGCTGTTATAGCGAACAAACGCATCATCACCTAATTGTGTGGTAATAAAGCGGTCTTCAGCTGGCTTAGTGCAAGCCATCATCGTTGATGCAGGCCCTTTAATTTCATCCAGTTTATAGTAGTCGTAGCCCCAACCATCTAAGGTTTTCTTATCGAGATCTCCCATAAACCATTGGTGGTTGCAATCTGCTTTAATTGTTTTGCCAATGACCAGCTCAACCATGTAATTATTTTCATTTTGCTGGTTCGCGAGTTGAATCACATGACGAGTCATTCCTGATTCTGCTTTTGGATATGGCGCGATCTTTTCCAAGTCCTCCGTTGCTACTGCACAAGATGAGACAAGTGCCGCTGCCATTACAGATAAAATCGCTTTCTTCATCATTTATTCCTATTTCAAAAGAGAAAATCAATTAAAAACTCTAGGTTCCACTACATAGTAAGTCAATTACACTACAATTATCACTATAGATGATTCTTAATTACAAAAATATAGGTTTCCCACAGTAGATAGACGTAATAATACTTAATTTTAGTATAAGGATCATAAAAATGATAAAAATTATGTAAATTACCCGCTAATTTAATGCACAAAATATACGCACTGATTATACTAAATTTGAGGCTTAATACATTCTGAGGAGGTAGTATGTTATCAGCAGATCAAGATTTAGTTTCAAAATTAGTATCTACACATCCCCGTTTTCAAACGTTATATGAAAAGCATCATCAACTCGATAAAGAAATCAGTAAACTCGAAGGCCCTTCTGGCGCTGGCTACAACGAGCATGTAGTCAAACTAAAAAAAGAAAAATTACATCTTAAAGATGAAATGCAAAAAATAATGCAATCTAGTCTGTAACCTATTAAAGATAGACTCAATAAGTTTATCTGTTTATTGAGTATCCAAGTGGTTTCAGTTAAAGAGGGTAACCCACTGGTTAACCCTCTTTTTCATTATCCCTAAATTTATTGAACTCTATCAAAGAATATCTCGTTAAGCCCTCATAAGCTTTCTATTGAAACCAATAACATGTATATTAAATGCATGTTATCTTTTAAACATGGGGGCATCATGGCTGGTAAACGAATAAATCGGGAAATTAAAACGATTGGAAAAATGATTAATATCTATGAGAAAGCACACCCAGCTGCCAATGACACCCCTGATTATTATCAAAAACTTTTCGCCTATGCCGTTAATCGCTTAGAAAAATGCCGTTATGGGGAAGCAAAACCAGCCTGCAAGCAATGCCCTATCCACTGTTATCAACCGAAGATGCGAGAACAAATGAAATTAGTGATGCGCTGGGCGGGCCCTAAAATGTTGATACATCATCCAATACTCGCCATTCGGCACTTACTGGATGATCGTAAACCGGTTCCTGAGCTCCCATCTAAATCCAGCAATCGCTCAGCAAGAGATCGTGAGACACAATAATAAAAGAAGATTTAACCGATAAAAACAGTAACACCAGCATAATCCTCATATCTCTAAACGGAATTTCCAGCTTAATATAATATAAGAAAGCTTTATTTTTTTTAACAAGGTGCGTTGAACAACTAAATGTTACTATCCAACTGTTTTATTAGTATTTTTAAAATCACCATTCATTTTCCTACAATCGATGATTTTAAGAATGTAATGACTAAACCTGAATACCCTTGACTCAAAGTGATTAAAAAGCGAACAAATAAAAAATAGTAACCCAAAATAACTAATTACTAAAATCTATATTTATACTACCTATTAAAACCATTAACACCACCTATCAATTAAAAATAGAGACTTACATCTCATTATTAAGCTATTTAGCACCATCTTGATAAAAATAAATAATCATTAGGATTAAATAAACAAATAACTTGAGTAAATAATTATTAAATACATAAGAATTATTTATAATAATTATTTTTTACGAATATTATCACAATTATTAACATGGTAATAAAACCCATAATTACACTAAAAATGATGAACACGTTTAAAAACAAAAATAAACACTGATTATGTGTAAAAAAAACAAAAAAATTTACATCCAACATCCACATCTGAATTAGAATAAAAAACCAAATGTTACCGATAACCACAGGATATTATAAAACAAGAGTGCAATACAGAACGGTAAAAACGATCTTTTTGAGTGTTTAGCTCGAAAAAACCATGTTTTGAAACATTTATTTATATTTAAAATTACAAAATGACACATAAATAATCGATTTATATAATTTCAACCATACAAGTAATGTCCATTTTTTATATCACTCAATATTCTTTTTCTGATATTTAATTTTGACAATAGAATTTTAATAGTATGAATATGATTATTTAGGTGACTATCATGCAAATCAGAAGCAATTCAAATCAACAAGTTATTAAAAGAATGTCGATCGATAAAGACATGCCTCATACCATTATCGATTTGGCAACTAAAGGCCTTATTATCGTTGAAAAGGGAAATTTATTACTAGAAACCCCTGCAAATGCACAAGTTTTAAATGAAGGGGATATCTTATACCATAAACAAGGTTCTTATTCGTTCCAAACATCAGACCTTGCTACCAACTGCCAATTACTTTGGATTGCATTGGACGATAATTTTTTACGTGAGTTTATCACTGTGCATGGTTCAAAATTGAGCGAAATAGAACGTTTTGAAGATACGTCATCCGATATCATCAAGTTTACGTCATACCCTTTAATCGATGATATCAAAAATAGCTTAAACACGTTTATTGATCATGAATACCCTGAAGTCGTCGTTTCATTACGTGTCAGCGAATTATTATTACTGCTATCTTATAGCGAACAAGGCTCTGTATTGCTCTCGAACTTTAAACAACTAAGCAACCGCCAAGCAGCACGTTTGCAGCTTTTTATGGAAAACAATTACTTAAAAGAATGGAAGTTAAGTGAATTTGCACGTACGTTTGGCATGGGACTGACAACATTTAAAGAGTTGTTTAATACCGTTTATGCAACATCGCCACGCTCGTGGATTAGTGAGAAGCGCATTATGTATGCACACCAATTATTGGTAAATACAGCGATGAGTATTGTTGAAATTTCAATGGAAGCTGGTTTTTCAAGCCAATCTTACTTTACACAAAGTTACCGTAAACGTTTTGGCTACACACCGAGTAAATCAAGAATTACAGCTTGATAACTCCGAATAAATGAGCATAGACACATGCCCTGTCAGTTATAGAAATTTCTGATTTAACTATAATCTGGCAGAAAGGCAGCCAAAAAACCTATCTTTATCACTATTTTCACAGCTAACTCTTCGTCATAAAAAAGGCAATTTGCCTTGATGACAAATCGCCCGTTCAAAACCTAAATGACTTTTTCGGTTATTTGACTTTCATAATCTTCAAATCAATGATGGACATAGAGTTTGGCGGTATTTCACCTGGAATTCCCTCTACCCCATAACCACCTTCTGGCTTAATGTAGACTTTCACCATTCCGCCTTCCCCTGCTCGTTCAACAAACGAATTCAACGGTGTTGGCAGTTCATTATAAGGCAGTGTCACTGGGTTTTTATCGGTATACATAACCGTTACCGTCCCATCCGTTAGCTGCTCTCGCATAATAAAGGTGATATCTTTCTTTTTAACATCACTAATCGGCGTACCACGCTGAATAATTTTATAGTATGTATTATTATCCAGTTTGCTGTATTTTTGTGCCGTAATATCTTGAATTATCTTCTGATTTTTCTTAGCATTCTCTTCTGCGACCACTTTAGTATCTTTACTTGGTGGCACACGCCCTGCAAGCCCAGCACTTGAACCCGTTTTGCCTTTCGCTTTTAGCGCAATATTTTCATCTTGTAACTGAGTAATACGGCGATTTAAGTCCATAATTTGTGACTTTAGCCCTTCATCACTCGAGAAAGACTTTTGTGCATCTAACTCCGCCTGTAATTTTTTCAATTGCTCCTGAGCCGACGCTAATTCTTTTTGTGCATTAGTCGCAGAGCTAAGTTTTTGAGCATCTAATTTCAGGGCACTAATTTGTTTATTTGCATCAGCAAGCTGTGACTCAACCTCAGCTTGTTTTTTAGATTTCGCTGCGATGTCACTCTCTAACTTACTAATTTGTGTTTCTTGTGCTTTCGTTTGTTTAACAAACTCCGCATTTTGCAGCTCTAATTTTTTCTTTTCATTTTCTTGTGACGCTAACGCATCTTGAATAGATTTTTTCTCTGAATCTAACTTACCTAACGCATCTTCTTTTTGTTTCAGCTGCGCCAATTGTTTATTCAGATCGGCAGTTAAAGCTTTCACTTGCTGATCACTCGCCTGCCCAATTAAAGTCGTTTGTTTTTCAACATCTTTTTGTAATTTTTGCAGATCTGTATTTGCTTTCGCTAACTGTTTTTGTGCTGTAGCAAAGTTTTGCTCATTTTGGGCAAGTGCGCTTTGAAGCTGCTGTTGCTGCTTTTGACTTTCAGTATATTGTTTAGAAAGTGTATTTTGGGCAGCTTGGTGCTCTTGTAGTTGCTGCTTAGCCGCAGCAAGCTCCGACTCTAACGTAATTTTCTGAGCAACTTTAGCGGATTGCTCGACAAGTGACGCTTGGATTTTATCTGCTTGCTGCGTTTTTTCTTTCAATTGCGCAGAAAGTTGCTGATTTTTTTGCTCTAATTCTTTCGATGTCGCTTGCTGTTTCGTTAGTGCATCTTGCGCTAAACGGCTATCTGTCTCCGCTTTCTTCAAACCATCTTCTTTTTGCTTTAACAGTGCGATCTGTTTATTTAAATCGACGGTTAATGCTTTAATTTGTTGATCCGTGGCTTGGTTCATTAATGCAGTTTTAGTTTCTATATTCGCTTTTAACGTTTTAAGCTCTGAATTCGCGGTATTTAATTGCTCTTGTGCGGTGACATAATTTTGCTCATTTTTCTGAAGCAATGCTTGTAATTCTGCTTGTGTCTTTTCACTATCAGCAACTTGTTTGGCTAAAGAGCTTTGTGCACTTTGGTGCTCTGCCAGCTGTTTTTGAGCCAATGCTAACTCACTTTCTAAACTAGCTTTGCCTTCTGCTTTAGTTGTTTGAGCAGATAATAACGCTTGAATTTTATCTGCTTGCTGTGATTTTTCCGCTAATTGAGCTGCTAATTGCTGATTTTTCTCAGTCAATGTTTTCTCTGTTGCTTGCTGTTTAGCTAATACATCACGCGTTGCTTGGCTTTCTGCTTGGGCTTTTTTCAAGTCCGCTTCTTTTTCTTGCAATAAGGCAACTTGCTTATTAAGGTCGAGTGTTAGTGCTGCGACTTGCTTATCATTCGCCTGTCCCATCAATGCAGTTTGCTTTTCAACCTCTTTTTGCAGTTTTTGCAGGCCTGCATTGGCTTTATCCAACTGCCCTTGTGCAGTTGTGAAATTCTGTTCATTTTGGCTTAATTTAGCTTGTAAATCAGCTTGTTGCTTTTCACTGGCGGCTAATTGCTTCGCCAATGTATTTTGCATTGATTCATGTTCAGCTAATTGTTTTTTCGCCGTCGCTAATTCGCTTTCTAACGCAGCTTTATCCGCCGCCTTCGCCGTTTGTGTGGCTAATGCCGCTTGAATTTTATCAGCCTGCTGTGATTTTTCCGTTAACTGCGCCGCTAATTGCTGGTTTTTCTGCTCTAGCTCTTTGGCCGCAGCTTGCTGTTTTGCTAGCGCATCACGGGTTAATTGGCTGTCCGCTTCGGCTTTTTTCAGCCCATCTTCTTTTTGTTTCAGCAACGTAATTTGTTTATTTAAATCTGCGGTGATGGCTTTAACTTGCTCATCACTGGCTTGATTTAACAATGCCGTTTGTTTTT
>NZ_JBSICD010000060.1:0-880 GCF_058246155.1 Providencia sp. UF-183
TTAATTCTCTTTATTAAGAGACGGACTCTTATTATCTAAATTTTGTGTGGAGTATTAATTATGTCTAATGAAAAAAATATTATTGCTGATGGCTTGGCAAATGACATAGCAAAACATTGTTCTGAATTTGAAAAATCACCTGAGTATGCAGAAATGATCCGTACTCATGTTAAAAGCCTTTATGAAAAAGCAATTAAAGATACTTTTAGCTGGGGAAATTTTCCTGACCGAGTTAAAAAAGCCCTTGAATCAGCACTTCCTGAAAATATTAGTGAAGTGGTCGACCTGCCTAAATATAACCTATTAATGGCTAAAGAACTTTCTAGCCAATGGGAAATGAATGGTGTCAGCGAGCAAATGGTTAACGGCATGAAAGATTTGGTATTGAAATTTATCAAATCACATGAAATTCCAAAATATATCAAAGCATCTGACCTTTGGAAGGCATACGTAGATCAATATCAAGAAGAAGCGGCTCATGAGGGCTGGGGAAGACCACTAGTGGTTATTTCCGATGGAGAATATACATGGGAAAAAGGATTTTTTCATATCGGCTTGGAGAAAGAGCCAGCTAGCGACTCTCCATACGGCCATAGAAGCAAAGAAAAATATCATCATTGCGATACCTACCTTAGCTTCCATCAAAAAACCACTAGAGAAATGCGTGAAGACGTAGCAGTTATGCATGATGGTTATCCAGTTTACAGCCTATACGCTGGTGAGCTTGAATACCGTGACACGCTTGGTAAGCAAGTTGTTCAGTTCCGTTCTGAGTTTGAGCGCCTTGTTGGTGCGCTTTATTACGGCGGTAGCCTGTTAGTTTTAGATGAATCCGACGCTGATGAGATTTATTACAACAACGATTATTAACCAAAGGATA
>NZ_JBSICD010000061.1:0-826 GCF_058246155.1 Providencia sp. UF-183
GGGACTGTTGCAAAGTTTAAGTAGCCGGTATGCTAAATTAACTATTTCATTACTGAGGGCCGTTTGGTGAATGCATTTAAAGGTCGTCATTTCACTGGTATTATCATTCTTTGGGCTGTGCGTTGGTACTGCAAATACGGTATCAGTTACCGAGAACTTCAGGAACTGTTGGCTGAGCGCGGAGTAAATGTAGATCACACGACAATCTATCGCTGGGTTCAACGTTATGTACCAGAAATAGAAAAGCGGTTACGTTGGTATTGGTGTAATCCCTCCGACCTCAACAATTGGCATTTAGACGAAACTTATATCAAAGTGAATGGGAAATGGACGTACCTTTACCGAGCTGTCGATAGTCGAGGGCACACCCTTGAATTTTATCTCTCGCCTCGTCGTAATACCAAGGCGGCTTATCGATTTTTAAGAAAAATATTCAATCGCGTTAAAAAATGACAAATCCCCAGGGTTATCAATACAGATAAAGCCGCACCTTATGGCCGAGCGCTTAACCTTCTCAAAGAAGAAGGAAAATGCCCTACACATGTAGAACATCGACAAATCAAATATTCACAATAATGTCATTGAATGCGATCATGGAAAATTGAAGCGCGTGATAAATCCCACCTTAGGGTTTAAATCAATTAAAATAGCACATGCGACCATTAAAGGAATTGAGGTGATGCGTGCGCTTCGCAAAGGTCAAGTTGAACATTTTTACTATGGCCAACCGTTAGGAGAAGTGCGCCTCGTGAATAGAGTATTCGGACTTTAATCCACTTTGAGCGGAAAAGCTCAGCTTCACGATTCTATTTGCAACAGTGCCAAA
>NZ_JBSICD010000062.1:0-775 GCF_058246155.1 Providencia sp. UF-183
GAGGCCCTGTGCCAAATTGACGATGCGGATCCGTATCAGTTTGATTGCCACAGTGTTGATATGTCATGGCATTGGCGACACTTACTTTTTTGGCGCTACGCAGACAGAAAAGCCGTAAGCCAAAAACGCGGGAAATGATAATGGTAACATACGGATAGATAATGAAAAAAATCAGAGAAATTAACGTTC
Organism: Providencia sp. UF-183; assembly: GCF_058246155.1. Classification (NCBI taxonomy): domain Bacteria; kingdom Pseudomonadati; phylum Pseudomonadota; class Gammaproteobacteria; order Enterobacterales; family Morganellaceae; genus Providencia; species Providencia sp. UF-183. Next base: position 190 of record NZ_JBSICD010000062.1, read on the forward strand.
CACTTAAGATTGATCGCTTTTTAGATTATGAGGACTTGGCAAACCATTTACGTCAAGGGCAACCCATTGAACGTATGAAGCAACAGGATTTAATGAGTGATTTATCCGTCATCAAATTAAACTCCACTTTTTTAGAGGTGGCTGATGCTCACTATAAAGAGAGAGGCTTTATAACGTTAACTCTTTTATTTTGCTCTACTTTTATCCTTTATATGTTAGTCAATACATTTTTTTCTCCTTTAGGCTTTGATTGGTTCCCGCTTACCATTGGTACCCCTGTCTTATTATTTATGCTTTATGCACTCAAAATCGAATGTTTTATTTATACTCACTACCCTATTCGTTTTAATCGTAAAAAACAGCTTGTTCACCTTTTTCGCACTAATGGCACGGTGCAAACTATTCCGTGGCAAAATATCTATTTTACCCTGCGCCAAGAAAAACCCGATGGCTTCAGCCCGAAAACGTGGTATCTGTTCGGTCATATTCTCGATGATGAAAAACTGCGGGTGGTTGACACATTCAGCGTCAGCATGTGCTCCCTCTATAAAGAGGAGGTGTTGCGTTTTTGGGAGTTTGTTCGCCG
>NZ_JBSICD010000063.1:0-757 GCF_058246155.1 Providencia sp. UF-183
ATTTATGAGCACATCAATAGGGATAACCCTCGGTGCTGCTGGCGGTGGCGCGATGGGCGGTTTCCTTATTGGTGCCGACTATGGTGTTGTGCTAGGGGCAGTTATTGGCGCATCAGTTTCCGTCATTGCATCTAAAGATAACAACCGACGAAAGATACTTCATTTTATTTTAGCTCTAGGTGTGGGGATCCTCATTGCTAAAGAAGCTTCTGATGTTATCTCACAGATATGGAGCTGGGATATTAGCCCTAGAATAATGGCAGTTATTATTTCGGCTTTGTTAATCCCCGTTTTGGTGCTTGCTGCAAACAAAGACAACCTTAGAAAGTTATTTAGCCGAATTGCAGCATCAATAGACCGAAACTTCAGCAGTATCGTACAGGCCATTAAAGATTGGCGAAATAAAGGGGGTAACTGATGGAAACCTTCTTAACTATCTTCACGGATTTAACCCACTGGGTGGAGGTGCACCCGTTGGATGCTGCTGATATTTCGTTCATGCTTGTTTCAGCCGCGACAGTATTTCTTTGTCGTTATGAGAAGCGAAGAGATTCTGTCGTAGGCACTATTTTAATTATTTGTTGGGTTTACCAGATATGGGAAACATTAGGTGGTGAACGAGTGTCAGCACCATCTGATGTTGTATTTGATGGTGTCTTTTTCCTCGTTATCTTTTCCGCTGGTGGCAACATCATGTCAATTGTTGTCATTAGTAAGTTAATGTCCCGAATCAAATCAATCTGGCTGCTAATTAAGC
>NZ_JBSICD010000064.1:0-738 GCF_058246155.1 Providencia sp. UF-183
CCTGTCTGTCAACCTAACGCACACTTATTGGCTGATTTTGGCGCAGTTTTTACGGGGGAGCGGCAGCGAAGAGTTAGCCGTTCGTTTAGCCCCATTGACCTCAGGTCTTCGTCGCTTACCCTTTGCAGGGTTAGCATTTAGCACCGCCGTCACCCAACCGAGTGAGGCCCTTCCCCCCCATACATGGCAGGAAGATAACCGCTGGAAAAGCCTGCTTGCCGTGCAAGGTGACATTGCCCCGTCATTGCAACCGTCACACTTAGGCATCAACCCGCAGCGCGTGATGCAATACGCGGTCGCCACGGCGATGGCGGTGTGGGGCGTGGGGTTAGTGGTGTCGTATTTTGCCAACCGCCAATTGATTAACGACAGCCAGCAGCTGGCATTTGCCGCCGTGGATAACCAGCGCAGCGCCGCCGAGCGCCTAAATGCCCAGTTCGATTTCCAGCAAATGTTAGGAAAACTCGACCACCGTGCCACCCACTTTACCCCCGTATGGCAGCGCTTTGGCTTAAACCACAATGATGCCCTGCTCGGCCAGTTATGGCCCACCTACACCCAAACCATTTTGCCGCTGTTGCGCGACAACACTCGCCAGCAATTGGAAGCGAAATTACAACAATATGCCGAGCTGCCCCCTGATAGCACCGCTCGTGCTGATGCCACGCCTGCCACTTACGCCTTGTTAAAAGCTTATTTAATGATGAGCTCCCCCGAGCGCATGGAGCCCGAATTTTT
>NZ_JBSICD010000065.1:0-671 GCF_058246155.1 Providencia sp. UF-183
TGTTGATATGTCATGGCATTGGCGACACTTACTTTTTTGGCGCTACGCAGACAGAAAAGCCGTAAGCCAAAAACGCGAAAAACGATAACGGCAACATACGGATAGATAATGAAAAAAATTAAAGAAATAATTATTCGTTTTCCAATTAATCGTTTTTTAGACAATGAGGACTTGGCAAACCATTTACGTCAAGGGCAACCCATTGAACGTTTGAAGCAACAGGATTTAATGAGTGATTTATCAGTCATCAAATTAAACTCCACTTTTTTAGAGGTCACTGATGTTCACTATAAAGATAGAGGTTTTATTTCTTTTGTTGTTTTGCTCTATCTTGCTTTAGCTACTTACTTTACCGTTAATGCTATTTTTTTTCCTCTAAACTTAGATTTTTTTAAAATTTCAGTTTCCTCTACATTCATATTATTTTCGCTTTATATACTCAAAATCGAATATTTTATTTATACCCACTACCCTATTCGCTTTAATCGTAAAAAACAGCTTGTTCACCTTTTTCGTACTAATGGCACGGTGCAAACTATTCCGTGGCAAAATATCTATTTTACCCTGCGGCAAGAAAAACCCGATGGCCTCAGACCAAAAACGTGGTATCTGTTCGGCCATATTCTCGATGATGAAAAACTGCGAGTGGTTGACACATTCAGCGTCAGCAT
>NZ_JBSICD010000066.1:0-646 GCF_058246155.1 Providencia sp. UF-183
ATCGCCTCTGATTGCCTAGGCATCCACCGTGTACGCTTAGTCGCTTAACCTCACAACCCGAAGGTGTCTTTTATTGACTCACCCGACGGCAAATCAAACATCTTCAAGTTGAGATTTTTGAGAGACTCTCACATTGTTTAAGCGATAAACAATGTGCGTTGTTTTCAATTTTCAGCTTGTTCCAGATTGTTAAAGAGCATAATTATTCGCAATAGACTAGTTGCCTAATCTATTCTGAATAATCAGAAAATTTATGGTGGAGCTAAGCGGGATCGAACCGCTGACCTCCTGCGTGCAAGGCAGGCGCTCTCCCAGCTGAGCTATAGCCCCATAAAGGTTTTTTCGGTATCGATTAATCTCCTGATAAGATTTTTTTCTTACTCGGAGGTCTTTTTTCTTAGGCAAGGCGTGGGTTAGCGAAGTTTACATAAGTAAACGAGCTGAGCCATAACGCAGCATAAGAGAAAAGTGGTAGGCCTGAGTGGACTTGAACCACCGACCTCACCCTTATCAGGGGTGCGCTCTAACCACCTGAGCTACAAGCCTATCGATACCGCTACTTTAATTTCATCAGACAATCTGTGTGAGCACTTCACAAAAACACTTCAATGGTAAGGAGGTGATCCAACCGCAGGTTCCCCTACGG
>NZ_JBSICD010000067.1:0-570 GCF_058246155.1 Providencia sp. UF-183
ACCTGTGGCGGTCAAATTTTAACGGGTGATAACACAATGCAATGGAATGGTGTTGCGGGTGCACGTGAAGGCGACCTTGTCACTTGTGGCAAGCATTCAGGACGCTTTTACATTATCGGTGGTGTTAACGGCATGTGGCTTGAAGACAGAAAACATGCAGGAACATTAGACAGCCTTAGCTCTTGTCCATGTAAAGCAAGATTCATCAACACCATCACTGATTGCTACAGTAAAGAAGATGAGCCAGTGTCTCGTTCATATAGCCCAGTCGCTCCCGAGGCTCCTACTCAGCAACCAATTAGCCAGCCAAGTAATCATTACGCTCCCCCTATTGTTGCCAATGACAACAATAAAATTAGAATTGATGCACAACATCTAATTGATTGTGCTGATGAGCTTTGTGAAAAGCATCTCTATTATCCTGACATAAAAAATGCCTTCCAAAGCCAAGTAGAAGCTTTTGCTTATCTGATTGTTGAGCAAGTTGAATCCGGCCAAAAAAGTTATGAACAAGGTTCCGCCGAGTTAAAACAGGAAGAGAAAAGCTTACTGGAACAATCACTAAACTGG
>NZ_JBSICD010000068.1:0-501 GCF_058246155.1 Providencia sp. UF-183
AGTTTTACCGTGGTCAACGTGGCCGATAGTACCAACGTTAACGTGCGGTTTTGAACGTTCAAATTTTTCTTTAGACATTAGATTGTCCCTCTAAGACACGGAATCGGTGGTTAAACCACATCAACCAAGCAAGAAATTATTTCGCTTGTTTTTTTCAGGAGACAAATCAGGGAGATAATTGAGAACATAAGGGAAGTGGTGCTGATAGGCAGATTCGAACTGCCGACCTCACCCTTACCAAGGGTGTGCTCTACCAACTGAGCCATATCAGCACATCTTGGAGCGGGCAGCGGGAATCGAACCCGCATCATCAGCTTGGAAGGCTGAGGTAATAGCCATTATACGATGCCCGCAATGAACTCGGCTACCTGAGTTATCAGCTGTTAAACTGTTCCTTGAAGTTTCCTAAAGGAAAGCTTCTTGGAGATGGTGGTGGGAGAAGGATTCGAACCTTCGAAGTCTGTGACGGCAGATTTACAGTCTGCTCCCTTTGGCCGCTTG